>NZ_JAYUPA010000864.1:0-8793 GCF_043760365.1 Armatimonas sp. | reverse complement strand
ATTAAAAACCAAGCTCGTCACTTTGAGATTTCCATGCCAGTGCCAGAGTGGGAGCACCTCGATGCCACAGATTTGTCGGGGGGTGAATGGCTCCCATTCCACCAAATCGAGCTGCGGCTTGCCACCTCCCTCTTGCGTGGTCTTGAAGCAGTAGTCGTAGACACTGCGCACACGCGCCAAGTTCTCCGCCGTACTGTAGATCGGAATCCGAATGTCGTACTGGAAGTTGAACTGTCGCAGGTCGTCTAAACCAAAGAGATGATCCGCGTGCGTGTGGGTGAGAATGCAGGCGTCTACCCGCCGGACATTCTGCGCCAGGCACTGCGTCCGCAAGTCCGGCCCCGCGTCCACCAGAATCGTCCCCTTAGGTCCTTCCACCGTCAGTGCCGGGCGGGTGCGCTTGTCGCGGGGGTCAAGCGAGAGGCAGACGGGGCAGTCGCAGGCGAGCAGCGGGACGCCCGTGGAGGTGCCGGTACCCAGGAAGGTGATTGTCATGTGCCTCCCCCCAGCCCCCCATCCAGCGAAGGGAAAGCGTGGAGAAGTGTCTCCTCTTCGTCTTTATTCACGGCCCGTAGATCCAGCAAGAGCCTATCTTTCTCAATGCGGCCATAGACCGGCGTGGCGGCTTGGCGGAGCATTCGGGCGAGGACGGGCAGGTTCTCGGCGCGGATCACCACGGCGTGCGACGGTAAGCGGCGATCCGGGAGCGAGCCACCGCCCACTTGCGAAAACGTGGCCTCCACCGTGGCGTCGTAGCCCCGTTTCTGGAGCTTTCGGGCGAGAATGCGGCAGCGCCGTGCGATCTCCGCATCGTCTCTTCGGATGCGGCGCAGAATGGGCACCTCGTCCCAGGCGCGGCCCGTTCGGTAGAGCCGCAGTGTCGCCTCCAGCGCCGCGAGCGTGAGCTTATCCGGGCGAAGGGCGCGCATCAGGGGATGCGTTTTGCACAGCGCGATCAGATCTTTGCGCCCCACAAGAATCCCGGCCTGTGGCCCTCCGAGCAGCTTATCCCCCGAGAACCAGACCAGATCCGCGCCCGCCGACACACTTTTCTGCACCTGCGGCTCGTCGGTGAGGCCGAACGGGGAAAAATCCACCAGTGCCCCCGAGCCGATATCATCGCCAAAAGGGACCGCAGATTTCCGACTCAGAGCCACCAGCTCCTCCAGCGACGCCGACTCCGTAAAGCCGACGATGCGAAAGTTGCTCGGGTGGCAGCGCAAGAGCATCCCCGTGTTCTCCGTGAGGGCGGCTTCGTAGTCCCCAATCCGCGTCCGGTTTGTTGTCCCCACCTCCACCAGCCGCGCCCCCGACTGAACAATCACATCGGGGAGGCGAAAGTGCCCCCCGATCTCCACCAGCTCGCCGCGAGAGAGAATCACGTCTTTGCCGCACGCAATCGCGGCCAGCGCTAGCACCGTCGCCGCCGCATTGTTATTCACCACAACGGCATCCTCGGCACCGGTGAGCTCCCGCAAGAGCTGAGCGATCACCGTCTGTCGGCTTCCCCGTCCGCCGGTCTCCTCATCCACCTCAAGGGTTGCATGGCCTGCCGCCACCGCTGCCACCGCCGCCGCCGCACTCGGAGCCAGGGTCGCACGCCCCAGATTCGTGTGCAGCAAGACTCCTGTAGCGTTGATCGCACGCCGCAGTTGGTTGCGCCCCATTTCAGTAGCAAGCTCACGGGCACGAGCGGGCAAATCCCCAACAGACTCGCCCGCTTTCAGATGCTCCCGTGCTTCGTCAATCGCCTGCCGCGCCACAGCAACTGCCAGCTCATGCGTGAGCTCACTAAGCTGCGTACTCAGCTTCTCTACCGATGGTAAATCACGAAATGTCATCCTCCAACTCCTCTCTCCCCTTCCTTCGCGGCGAGGGAAGGGGCCGGGGGATGGGTTCGAATCGGTGGGGGCGCGACATAGTGCGGCGCTAGCGTTGCCACATCGTCGGGGCCTTGGACACGCAGTCGCGCCTGGCCAAGCCGCGCGATATGGTAGGCGCGGGGCGAGGCAGTGCGGAGCACCGCCTGTGGGTTGGGTACGATCCAGTGCGCACACTCCCCCAGCACAAGGAGCCGCGACTCGCCCAGCACCTCCGTAGCCTGCGCTAAAACCTCGCTTGTCAGGAGCACCTTAGGCTCAGCAACAGGGTTGGAGCGACCGCCTTTGTAGAACGCCGCGATTACCTCGTCTTTTCGCGAAGGCACCACAACGACCACGGGAGCCCCCGCACCCGAGACCGCGCTTGCCATCGCATCTAGGCTACTCACCCCGATCACGCGCTTGCCCAGTACCTCCGCCCAGGTCTTTGCCATCGTGACGCCCACACGCACGCCCGTGAAGCTCCCCGGCCCAAGGCCCACCGCAAACGCATCCAGCTCCTCCAGGGTGAGCTCCGCCTCGCGCAGTGCAAACTCCACAATGCCTGGCAGACGCTCAGTGAGCCGTCGGTGGTGCGCGAAGTTGATCTCCACCAGTAGCTCCTTGCCGCTTACAAGGGCAACCGAGCAGGTATCCCCTGAGGTGTCCAGCGCAAGAATTTTCACGGGTCAACCTCCCTCTTGCCCGGCGGAGGAGAGATGTGGATTCGTCGCGACTCTGGCCCGGTGTCGGTGAGTGTCACCCGCCAGCACTGCTCAGGGAGCGCATCAGCAATCAGCTCAGCCCACTCGATCAGCACCACATTGTGCCCCTCCAAATACTCAGCCAGCCCCGCCGCCTCCCACTCCGCGCCACTTGCGAGCCGATAGGCATCCATGTGAATAATCGGAACCCTTCCACCGTCGTACTCATGCACTAGGGTAAATGTCGGCGAGGAAACCAAGGCAGGCGAGCCTAGTGCTGCTGCCAGCGCCCGTGTGAATGTCGTCTTCCCCGCCCCGAGATCGCCCGACAGGAAAACCAGCGCTCCTGGCTCCAGGTGCTCTGCCAGCCAGCGTGCTGCCTTGTTCGTTCCCTCAAGGGAATCAACCGAAAAATCTACCGCATCTACCACATCTACCAAATCCACAGATGCTATTGTACTCTAGTTTCCGCTAAAATCAGGCCCTCGTAGACAACCGATCCGCCACCGGCGACATCAGGCTCACTCTCAGGCACAGTCGAGTCGGAAAAATAAAAACACACCGAAAGAAGCCCGGTGTCACAGCCAGTTTATCGTATTTGCAACCTATTGGAAAAGACTCTACAAGGCGTTCCCCTCGGAACAAACCTGGGCTTATTCCAACTCCAATTCGCACTCGTCTCAGGCAGATTCTTGCAATCACGCGGAGCCGTCTTCGCCTTCCTGAGTTGGCTTTGCTCTGTGGTAATGTACTTTCGTATATTGCTGCGAATAGCTCTGCTGTGGCGACGGGGTTCTGGGATCGTGCGTGTCGTGCGTGTGGAAAAGCGCCGAGCAGAGCGCAAGCAGTAGCCTATCCTTCAGGCAGGGGGCACTCTAGGCGCGAAACTCATCAGGGTTGAAGAGGATCAGGTTCCTGCGGAGAGTGCCCGGAAGTTCGTGCTAGGCAGTAGCGTGCACAATGGCGGCGAAGTCGGCGGATTTGAGGCTTGCGCCCCCGATCAGTCCGCCGTCAATGTGCGGCTGGCTGAGCAGCTCGGCGGCGTTGTCGGGCTTCATCGAGCCGCCGTACTGGACACGCACCGCATCGGCAACCTCGACCCCGTAGAGAGAGCGGATGGTCTGGCGGACAATGCCGCAGACACGATTCGCCTCGGTGGCATCGCAGACCTTACCGGTACCAATGGCCCAGACGGGCTCGTAGGCAAAGACTAGGCGCAGTGCTTTTTCGCTCGTCACTCCCGTAATAGCCCCCGCGACCTGCGAGGAGACAACCAGATCGGTCTTGCCTCCCTCACGCTCGTCTAGAGTCTCTCCAATACAAATAATCGGCTCCAAGCCCGCCGCGATAGCCGCTTTGACCTTCAGATTGACAGTGGCATCGGTCTCGCCGTAGTGCTTGACAGTCTCCTCAGGCTCCGGGACTCCGAAGCGCCCCCGTGTCTCTGAGTGCCCCAGAATCACGTAGGTCACCCCAGCATCTTTAAGCATCTCGCCTGAAATCTGACTGGTGTAGGCTCCCGTTGCCTTCCAAAACGCGTCCTGTGCGCCCAGTACCACCGACGACCCCGCGACCACTTCCCGCACGGTATGAAGAACCGTATAAGGAGGGCACACTACCACGGTGACTCCACTCTTTCCCGCAATCGCTGTGACCACTTCTTGCGCCAGTGCCGACGCGGCGGCTGCAGTCCCCTTGTTCATCTTCCAGTTACCCGCGATAATCGGGGTTCGTGCCATATTCTCTTCCTCAATGGCGGAAAGTTCCGCTCAACGAGTGTATCATACCCAAAATTAGCCAGGAACTATACAGTAGTTTTATACGTAGGGTTAAGTGTGCGACGCTATCTCCCCCTTATTTTTGGCGGTGCCACGCTGGCACTTCCGGCGGCACTGGCCTGGTTCTTTCTCCATCCACCACGCCGCCGTCACTCAAAAACACCGCGTACCGGGCTAGGGCTGGGCTACGAGCGGGTTCGGTTTTCGTCGCTAGATGGAGTTCGCCTCTCGGGCTGGCTCGTGCATGCCCCGAATCCGCGTGGTCTGGTAATCCTCTCCCACGGCTACAGCGGCTGCCGAGACACAATGCTTCCCTACCTGCACTTTTTACACACAGCAGGCTTCACCGCCTTGCTCTACGACTTTCGTGCGCACGGCTGGAGTGGAGGCACGCAGGCAACTCTAGGGCTCACGGAACCACGGGATCTTCAGGCAGCGATCCGCTGGACGGAGTGCCAGCTTGGTCTCCAGGCCCTGCCGCTTTTCCTGCTGGGCGAGAGCATGGGAGCGTCCGTGTCGCTTCTTGTGGCCGCACAGGAGCCTTCGGTGCGAGCCGTGGTGGCAGACTGTGGCTTCGCCCGCATGGACGGCCCGATCCAGAAACGCCTGGAGACGCTCTTTGGGGAGCCGATGGGAAAGGCGCTCGCCCCGGCGACGCGGAGTGTTGGGGAGCATCTTCTGGGCACACCCACGGCTCGAATCGCGCCAGAGGAGGCCATTGGGAAGATTGCACCGCGCCCCGTTTTAATCATTCACGGCGCCAGCGACGCACTAGTCACGCCCGACCACGCGTACCGGCTCCATGCGGCTTCAGGCGGAGCGGCCCAGCTCTGGCTTGTCAAGGACGCAGGCCATACCCTCAGTGTCCGTACCGCCCCAGACTACGCAGACCGAGTGGTGGGATTTTTTGAGGACGCGCTCCGATAAATCGGCGCTCTAGGCGCGGTCAGTCTCGACTTGGAGGCGAACCGTTGCGATGATCTTCGCGACCCGCTCGCACTCCTCTTGCGTCCCCGAGAAGCAGATTGCACGCCCCTCAAGATGGACACGCAGCGCGATCTGAAAGCCTTCCTCCACGGTACAACCCACCGCTTTCTGGAGAATATCAATCACATCATCAAACGAGTGCCAGTCGTCGTTGTAGAGAATCACGATCCAGGGGCCAGTGAGATCCACTCCCTCGCGGATATCGCTCAGGTCGTTCAGGCCGGGCATGTCCAGGTGACTTGGGACAAAATCAGGTGGAAGGGCAGGTGCCTCTTCTACTTCGGGGCGTTCAATTGTCGTCGGCATAGCTCTGCCCGTAATTTTATCACACGGCAGCCGAGCTTATCACCCAGGAGCGGAGCGAAAAATCAGTCCCGCTGTCTCTGGAGCCACGGACAGGTAGAGCTGTGTAAAGACCTCCGTCAGGATGTGCTGGTTCTCGTGCGCGAGTGGCGTGATTCCCAGACGTGCCCCCAGCTGCATCAGCCGCCGCGCCAGCCCCGCATCGGTCTCGTAGGCCAGGATCCAGCGGTGCTCCACAAAGCGCTCCGCCACTCCCGCCAGCTCAGGAAGCGCACCACGCTCCAGAAGGCGCACCGCCTCGGGGGCAATCTCGGGTAGGCAGAGCTTCAGCCGCGTGAAGAGATCGGTGGCGTGCGCGGGATCGGTGCGCAGAAGCTGGGCATCCATCGTGAGTTCCACCGCCACGTGGGCGAAGAAAAACACCCGATTCAGAGGCAGGGGCCGCAGTAGTGTCTTTGCCGTTTCGCAGAGCGCCAGAAATACGGGATCGGTATGAAAGCGCTGGTCGGCGGCCAGATGCAAGCGGGCACCGTCTGCCAGCGCCCCTACCTTACCCTCAAGATGCTGCTTTTTTACGCCCCCTTCGCGGGAGATGCCCAGCCAGTCCGGCAGAAGATTCCCGGCGTAGAAAAGCGGCGGCTCGTCGGGGGAGAGCTGGCAGGCAAGGGCATGGTGCGAGAGAAAGTTCATGATTTGCCGATAGTATATCCGGGAGGCCAGTGGCAAAATACTTTGAAACTTTTCGTGTTTAATACACACTAATAATCTATGAAACGACACTTACTTATCATTGACCCGCAGGAAGACTTCTGCAATCCGCGCTCCGGGGCGCTCTTTGTCGCTAGCGCGGAGGCCGATATCTCGCGCATTGCCGCGCTGGTGCAGCGCGTGGAGTTCGCTGCGATTCACGTCACGCTGGACACGCACCACTTGATTGACATTGCGCACCCGCTCTGGTGGCGCGATCCCAGCGGCACTCCCCCCCCGCCGTTTACGATTATCCGCGATCTGGAGCACTGGCACGCCGCCGACCCCGCGCATCAGGAGCGGAGTGTAGCCTATGTCGCAGCGCTGGCACGCAATGGGCGCTATCCCTTGTGCATCTGGCCCCCCACTGCCTGATCGGGAGCGCGGGCCATGCCGTCGCCCCGGAGCTCTTTGCCGCGCTCTGTGCCTGGGAAACGCGCACGGGCCGGAGCGTGGACTATATTCGAAAGGGCGAGAATCCCTTCACCGAGCACTACAGCGCCATCGCCGCTGATGTCCCCGATCCCGCTGACCCGGCAACGCTCCCCAATCAAGCCCTTCTCGCCGCTCTCTCCCAGGCCGACGAAATCCTCATCTGCGGGGAAGCGGGCAGCCACTGCGTCGCGAGCACTGTCCGCGATTTAGTGAGCGAGGGCATCCCCGCGCAGAAACTCACGCTTCTCACCGACGGTTTCTCCGCCGTGCCGGGCTTTACGCACCTTCAAGACACGTTTCTCGCCGATCTAAAAGCAGCCGGGGCACGACTGACCACAACAGAGGAAGTCAAATGATCGTCTCCCTTCTCGATACCGATCTGTATAAGTTCACCATGATGCAGGTGGTCTGGGGACGGCACCCGCAGGCACAAGCCGAGTACACGTTCCAGTGCCGCACCAAAGATGCCGATCTGCGCCCGTTTGCCACCGAGATTCGCACGGATCTAGACAAGCTGGCAGGACTTCGGCTGACTTCGGACGAGGCGCAGTTTCTACGCGCCATTCGCTATATCCGGCCCGAGTTTGTGGACTTCTTGGAGCACTTCACGCTTGATCCTAGCCAGATCGAAATCCGTTCCGAAAGCGGCTTTGAATTGCGCATCCGTGGCCCGTGGCTGGCGACCATTCTCTTTGAGGTGCCGGTGCTGGCGACGATCAACGAGGTCTGGTCGCGGCATCACTTCCCACTCACCCCAGAGCGCGAAGCGGAAGGCGTGCGCCGCTTAGAGGAGAAGCTAGCGCAGCTTCAGAGCGCCTCGGTGCCGGTTCGGGTGATGGAGTTTGGGACGCGGCGACGCTACTCACAGACGTGGCAGGATCGCGTCACCGAGCGGCTGGCTCCGCACTTAATTGGAACGAGCAACGTGCATCTAGCTCAAAAATTTAATCTCAAGCCATTTGGGACAATGGCCCACGAGTTTCTCCAAGCCGGTCAAGCACTCGCGCCCCTTCTCAGCTCCCAAAAATTTATGCTGGAAGAGTGGATGCAGTTCTACCGAGGCGATCTTGGCATCGCGCTCTCGGATGTGTTCGGCTTCGACGCGTTTCTGACCGACTTCGACCGACTCTTCGCCAAGGCCTACGACGGCTGCCGTCACGACTCGGGCGACCCGGCGGCGTGGGGCGAGAAGCTGCTGGCGCACTACGAAAGCCTCGGTATTGATGCCCGCTTCAAGACTGCCGTCTTCTCCGATGGCCTGAGCATTCCCAAGGCCCTCGCACTAGCGGAGCGCTTCGAGGGGCGTATTCGGACGATCTTCGGCATCGGCACCGACCTGAGCAACGATTTAGGCGACAAAGCGCTCCAGATCGTCCTCAAGCTCGTGCGCCTGGACGGCCAGCCCGTCGTCAAGCTCTCCGACTCCCCCGGCAAAGCCATCACCGACGACGCAGCCTATTTAGAGTACGTCCGCGCAATGTTTGCGCACTAGACCAGAGAGAGATGGTGGACGATGCCGTAATCTTCGCCCAGGTGCAGGTGCCTTCCGCCTCGGTACTGGTGCCCTGCGACAGGCTTAGCTACTTTGAGGTTGGCGAGGTAGCAGGGGGTGAATGGCTCTTGGGGTCGGATGACGTACTGGGGCGATTTCCAGTAGGTGTCCCAGCAGACGGAGACGGTGTCGGCCAGGTCGTGCTCGGCGATCTTGAGAAGGGTGTCGAGGAGTCTTGGCTCGATGATCTCGTCTCCGTCGGGCAGGAGGGCGTGGGTGTAGCCAAGGGAAAGAAGGTGCTCTCCCGCCGCCATCCGGTGCTCGATCTCGCCATGCCACTCGCCTACGATAACTGTAGCCCCTGCCGCCTCTGCTACCTCTACCGTCCTTTGCCAGTTACCCGCCTCCCCAAAGAAAGGAAGACGGTTCACGAAGACGAATGAGGGCACTCTATCTTGGAAAGCCTGAATACTCTCCGACAGGTAATT
>NZ_JAYUPA010000863.1:0-8798 GCF_043760365.1 Armatimonas sp. | reverse complement strand
GACAAAGTGAGCGTGGAGCGCTACACACGTCAAGCAAGCGGCCTCTGGCTCTACGAGCGACTGGCGCGGCGCGAAGACACGCTGACTCTCTCTAGCGTGAGCGTCGCACTTACACTAGACGAGATCTACTATCGGGTTTCTGCGTGACTCGGCGTGACTTACTGCTGGCCTCCACCGCTTCCTTGCTTCCTCTTCCCGCTTTTGCGCTCACGCAGAAAAAAACCGTCCAGCTTCGGGGAACGGTGCTCTACTCCTACTTCGAGTGCAGCGATCTCATCCTGCGCGTGACACAAGTCACGCTCGCCGATGGGGTCACGGTGGCGCTCGACCCGCCGCGCGCCAAGCGCATCGTGCTGGCGGACTTGGACGAGCCACCGGTGCTTGAGGAAGGTGAGACACTCGCGGTAACGGGGATTGATCTGGGTAGGGGCAAGGCGCTCAAGGCAACCCACTGGGAGAAGGCAGGCAGCGTGACTCCTGGCGAAGAGGCGACAGTGGCTGAGATTGCCCCCCTTTCTGCAGGGATCACGCTGGAGGACGGCACACGTGTCGAGGGCAAGCGTTTGCTCACACTCACAGCCACCGGCTACGGCCCCGGCGAGAATGGACAGTGGGGGGATAAGACCAAGCTGGAAACGACCGTGGGCTACGGCACCGTTGCCGTGGACCCGCGCGTCATCCCACTACGAACCCGGCTCTGGGTGGAGGACTACGGCTTCTGTATCGCGCTGGATGTGGGCGGCGCGATCAAGGGCCTGCGCATTGACCTCGGCCACGACACCGACGAAGCCGCCGCCCTTGTGGGCCGCGTTCGCCGCAAAGTGCTCGTGCTCGGATAAAATAGCCCCATGCCTCTTGTTTTTGCCGCCATCGCCCCCCACGGCGGGGAGATTGTCTCCCAGCTCACCGACGATCCGACGCTCATGGCCAAGACCCGCGCCGCGATGCAGGAGCTGGGCCACCGCTTTGCCGCCGGGATTGTTGGGGAACCCGATGGCAAGCACATCAAAGTGGCGTTCGAGAGTGATCTTGCGTTTACGGCGGCGCTACAGACCGAGTGTGAGAAAGTCCGGATTCCTCTGGCGCGGCTGGTGGGCGACGACTCGAAGGAGAAGGCCGTTTTGCCGCTGGACTGGGGGGCGGTGATCCCACTCTGGTTCACAGCGCATCCCCTCACGAACCCGCGCCCACAGACTGTGATTGTTGCGCCGGATCGGAGCCTGCCGCGTGAGACTCTGGTGCGCTTTGGTGTGGCGCTGGCTCGGTGCGCCGCCGCAACTCCGAAGCGCATCGCGCTGATTGCCTCATGCGACCAGGGCCACGCCCACGACCCGGACGGTTCCTACGGCTTCTCCCCCGTCAGCGCGGAGCACGATGGCAAGATGTGCGCGGCGATTGTTGCGGAAGAGTGGTGTCGCCCCCATGTGGTGTCGCCCCCATGAACGGGGGCGTGTTATTGTCCTCGTACCTCGGACACAAAGGGCGTGCCGCCCATACCGAAGACAGAGTTGACTCGGTATGGCCCGGAGGGCCTTCGTGTCGGAGCTTGTGACGACAATAAGACGCCCCGGTCCATCGGGGCGATAGTTCATCGGAGCGACTTACTTCTTCGGCCAGTCTTTGGGCATCCAGCGCGGGAGACGGGCGATCAGGTTGCGAGTGGTCTCACTGGTAGGCACTCCCCAGGCGGTGAAAAATGGCCCGAGGTTTTTATTAACAGCACGGGAGAAGCGCAGCATAAACTGATCGCGCTTCTGCTCATCGGTGCGGGGTAGAGCCTCTTTGGGCGCTTGTTCGTACTCCGCAAAGACACGCTGAAACGCTCCCCAACCAAAGGCATCCCGGAGCTGAACAAAGAGAGTGAGTGCCAAAAACGGATCGTCTTTCCATTTTTCGTAGGGGCTTCCTGCAGACACATGAGCTTGCAGGCGCTCCCGGACTGCCTTGGGTTCCATCGCAGGGTGGCCGATCTTATCCCCATTGAGCTTCTCGCAGCAGTAGAGCGAGAGTAGATTATTAGTGACTTCGCCGCATCCCTCCCAGGTCCACCACTCACGCTGATGATTATGTCCTAGCTCATGATAAAAGCCCCAGTTGGGCTCGCCGGAGCGCCCCCGCAGCACGCTTAGATCCACAAAGCGTCGCGCAATCTCATCCGTGTAGGTCATGATGGGGTAGCCAGAGTGCATGTAGCCGGCACTGATCTGCTTATCTAGCACATAGCGCTCCGGGCGCGGTCGGTTCTTCGGGATTTGGTAGAGATCGGCAGCCAGATCGGCGACCTCGTCCCAGTAACTCATCAGGGCCTCGGGATCGTCGAGAGTGCGCACCACGTTGGAGGGTACCGAGAGAATGATACTCTTGCCTTCCAGCTCCGCCCAAGGCCCTGGGGTATTCCGAATGCTACTGCGCCAGTCGGACACGGGCGTGACATCACGGACGAAACGAGGAGCGGCAACCGCCCCGGAGATAGTCACGGAGAGGCGGCCTTTGGGAAAGCCCTCAGGGACTTCAAGAAATACCGTCCCCCCAAACGCGCTCGCCAGCTTCTGCATGGGCTGTGTGAGCGAGCGGCGCAGCGTAATCTCTGGGAAGCGCTCCCACTTCTCCAGGTGCCAGAGCGTGTCCGTGTGAGAGCCAATCTGCACCGAGAGCCCCTTGCCTACCAGCTCTTTAGGAACCGTCAGAGTCAGCGGTGCTCCTGGCGCGGCATAGAGGCCCGTTCCTTGCCAGCCGGGGATGCCGCCCTCCAGCGTAACGGTCTGACTCTCCAGGCGCGGTGCATCGAAGGCCACGGCGCCAGGAAATGATCCTGAGGAGATATGGGCGGACTGACGATCTGCCGGAGCGCGACGGAGCGCGTTTTGTTCCAGTACAGCGCTGAGGCGGGCGACCGGCTGATCCAGACCGATAGGGAAGACCACGTTTCCCGCAAATCGCCTTGTGAGAGCAGCCACTTGTGGCAAGAACCGTGGCTCATCGCCCGGCAGCGGCCCAATCGCACTGGTCAGGGTCTGTCCCACTTGCGCCAGATCGTCGGCAGAGAGTACTCCCGTGCCTTCTGCATGCCTCTGGAGTGCCGTGAGCGCCGTCCGTCCATGAAGCAGCTCCAGCGGCCCAGACTCGGCCTTCCAGCCCTTTGTGCCCGTTGTCTCAAAGTAGCCGTCGGCCCAGGCAATACCCAGCCGCGCAAAGAGCTTGTTGCCCCCATGCTCCCCACCGAGTGCCTGCCCCGAGTGAGTCTGGAGCCAGCCCCAGCCCAGTGAGTCCATTACCACGCCGCCACCGCCCCGCACAAAGACGGTCAGTGCTTGCCCCATTCGCACACCCGCTTTACCGTCTAATGCCGTCGCATTCATCACCACGGCATCAAAGTCCGGAGATTCAATCTGGCTCTGGAACTGCGCGGTGGTTAATCGCACCACTTTAATCCCCGCCTTCTCCAGCACCTCAGCCACCTGAGGCTTATCCACCACAGCGACGGCGGATGTGGGCATCGCCAGCACCCAGCGCGCCGCATTGAGCAAAAACTGGGTATTGTCCAGACTTCGAAGGGCATCTGCCGAGAGAAAACCATCATGACCGAGTGCCACGACGCGCCCTCGCTCAAAGCGGCTTGCGGCGATCATGGGCAGGCGGCGCTTCCCAACACGCCCTGCCATCACGACAAAGGCGTTCTCGCCAAAAACAGAGAGTGGCCCGGGAATCGCCCCCGGCGCAATGAGCTCCGTGACATTGGTCAGTAGAGCAGTAAGATCAGTCTGTGGCGAGCGAGCAAGGGTGGCATAGAGTGCCACCGGAACAACAAACGGCATACCCAGACCCTACCACCAGGCAGCGGCGCTTGTCAACTGGCTATGCAGCCCGTAGCGTGAAGAGCGTGATTTCCGGGGGGCAGTTGAGCCGAATGGGATAGGCGGTGCAGCCGATTCCGCGCGAGATATAGAGCCGGGCTTTGTCGTAGGTGCCCCAGCCATCAATCTGCGCGAAGCCTTCCATGCCGGGTGGAAAGTGAGGGGCAATGCCAGGGACGCGAAACTGGCCACCGTGCGTGTGACCGGAGAGCGCAATGCAGGGGCGATCCTGGACGCAGCGAACCCCCACGGGGTTATGGGTCAGAAAAAGCAGTGCGGCGTCACCTGGGACACTCTGGAGGGCCACAGCGGGGTCAGGGATTCCCTTCCAGGTATCTTCAATCCCAGAGACCCAGAGGCCGGAGGCAACTTCAAGGCTGGCATTGCGGAGCATCTGCACGCCCGCAACATCCGTGAGGGTTCGAACAACTCGGTTGGGATACTCGTAATCGTGGTTGCCCAGAATTCCGATCATCCCCAGGCGCGGCGTGAGCGGCCCCAGGAGCTGCGCGAACGGCAGCGTATCGGCGGCATCCCAGCGCACATAATCGCCCGTCAGCACCACGAGATCCGGCTGCCAGGCGGCGGCCTGGCGTACAGCAGCACGGATGATGGAGTCGGGAGTGAGCTCGCCCCGGTGCGGGTCGGTAAGCTGAACTACCTTGAGACCGTCCAGTGCACTAGGCAGATTTGGGAGCAGGATTTCATGGGAGACAGCCTCTAGTGTAAAAGGCTCCACCAAGCCCTCGGAAAGAGCGGCAGCGGTCACTCCTGCACAGAGTTGGAAGAAGCCCCGACGGGTCGCGACGTGCCGTGACGGTGTTGGCGAATTACTTTGTTTTGCAAAGTTCATAGGTTCTTAGATACGCAAGTACCCTCTAAAAAGGTTCCCGAGTGTAAATAGTGGCGAAAAGGGAGAACTCGCTGTATACTCGCACTTCTGTGTGACGGTGAAAATCGCCGTACGCCACCAATTTCCTAGAGAATACCAAGGACCGCTACTATGCCCCTGCCAAAGAGACGACATTCGAGCACCCGTCAGGCCAAGCGCCGAACGCACTACAAGCTCACTCCCCCTACCCTGACCTACTGCAAACGCTGCAATGAGATGGCTCGCAGCCACTATATCTGCGCGGGTTGTGGCTACTACAATGGCCGTCAGTGGCTAACCCCCAAGGCGGAAGCCACGGCGTAGGTACCCCATTAAAGACTTAAATCGGGAAGCCTACTCTTGCCCGAAGTGATCTCGATAGCGCTTGATGCCGTCGGGGGCGATCATGCCCCCGCGGCGATCGTTCGTGGCGCGGTTGACTTTGTCCGCTCCGATGCCGGAGAGGGCGTTCGTGTTCTGCTGGTCGGCGATGCGCAAATCATCGCCGCGGAGCTCGTCGCCTGCGAAGCGGACGGCGACACGCGCCTGCCCGTTGTTCATGCCCCTCAGTTTGTCACGATGGAGGAGCACCCGATGGAGGCAATCCGTAAAAAACCGGAGTCCTCTATCTCGCTCTGCGCCAAGCTCGTAAAAAGCGGCGAGGCGCAGGCAACTCTCTCCGCGGGCAACACCGGCGCGTGTATGCTCGCGGCTCTGCTGATTATCGAGCGCTTACCCGGTATTAGCCGTCCTCCCATCGCCTCCCTCCTCCCGACGGAGACGGGACGGCACTGCCTTCTGGTAGACGCGGGCTCCAACGTGGACTGCCAACCCTCGCATCTGGCCGACTTTGCACTTCTGGGCGCACTCTATGCCGAACACGTTCTGGGTATAACAAACCCCAGTGTCGCCCTACTCTCCAACGGCGAAGAAGACACCAAGGGCAATGAGCTGGTCAAGAAATCGCGGCCACTTTTGCAAGACCTCCCCATCAATTTTGTCGGTAACATCGAGAGCAGCCATCTTTTTGAGGGTGGCGTGGATGTAATTGTGGCAGACGGATTCGAGGGCAATATCTTGCTCAAGGCCGCCGAGGGCATGGGTAAGCTGGCCATTGTCCATGTACAGCGCACCCTCGCCGAGGCCCAGACCGACGGCGAGCGAGCCGTTCTCAAGTCCGCTCTTAAAAAGCTCATTGCGGCGGGAGACTACGCGGAGTACGGCGGAGCGCCGCTCCTGGGAGTCAATGGACTCTCCCTCATTGCCCATGGACGATCCAACGCCCGTGCAATCTTCAGCGGGCTACGACTAGCGACTCAGGCGGTGCGCTCCGGCTATGTAAATGCGGTAAAATCCGCCCTAGAAGGAATGCCCCAAAAATGAGGACGTTGCGGCGGGCCACGATTGCCGGTATCGGAAAATATACTCCCGAGCGAGTACTGACCAACGACGAGCTCTCGAAACTTGTTGATACCAACGATGAATGGATTGTCCAGCGCACAGGAATTCGCGAGCGCCGTATTGCGGCAGCAAACGAAGCCACTTCGGATATGGCAACGAAGGCCGCGCAGGAAGCACTGGATCGTGCAGGAATTACGGCGGCCCAGCTCGATGTGATCGTGGTTGCCACGTGCACCCCGGACTTTAATAACTTCCCCGCGACTGCCATGCTTGTCCAGAACGCACTGGGGGCTCCACGAACCACCGCTTTTGATATCTCCGTTGCTTGCGCGGGCTTCGCGCACGGCCTAGATGTCGGAGCGCAGTTTGTCGAAACAGGACGTGCCAAAAATGTCCTGGTGATCGGGGCGGAGAAGATGTCGAGTGTTGTCAACTGGGAAGACCGGAGCACTTGTATTCTTTTTGGGGATGCCGCCGGGGCCGTGCTTCTCCAGCCCAGTGACGATGAGAGTGGCTTGCTTGCCTCCGATCTAGGAGCAGATGGCAGCGGTGCGTGTTTACTCAACCTTCCCGCCGGGGGCAGCCGTCACCCCATGACACCGGAGCTTCTGGCGGGCAAAGAGAACACGGCGCACATGGATGGCAAGGCAGTCTTCAAGTTCGGCGTAAAAGTGATGGGGGAGACGGCACTCAAGGCGCTCAACCGTGCCGGAATGACCGAGAGTGATGTGGACATGCTCGTTCCCCACCAAGCCAATATTCGTATCATTCAAGCGGCCGCCGAGCGGATGGGCCTAGTGGAAAGCGACGGCTCGCTAAGCCACAAAGTGGCCGTCAATATAGATCGCTACGGCAACACCAGCGCCGCCTCCGTGCCCCTTGCCCTGTACGAAGCGTGGCAGGACGGCAGGATCGTCGAGGGCAGTATTGTTGTCACCATCGGCTTTGGCGCAGGGCTTGCCTGGGGAGCAAATGTCATTCGATGGGGTAAGCTCAAGCCATGAAGCTTGCGTTTGTCTTTCCCGGCCAGGGTTCTCAGGCAGTGGGCATGGGCCGTGAGCTCTTCCAGAGTTCCGATGCTGCCCGTGCCGCCTTTGAGATCGTGGACGATGCGTGCGGGGAGGCGATCTCCAAGCTCTGTTTTGAGGGGCCAGAGGCCGTTCTCCGGGAGACCAAAAACACACAGCCTTGTCTGTTTGCCACGAGTGTCGCGGTGCTGGCAGCCTGCCGTGAAGCGGGCCTGGTTCCCTCGGTTGTTGCTGGTCACTCAGTCGGTGAGTACGCGGCGCTGGTAGCCGCCGAGGCTTTTGATGTGGCAACGGGCGCAAAACTCGTGCAGCAGCGCGCACTGGCTATGGCAGAGGCGGCGCGCCTGCATCCCGGCTCCATGGCCGCTGTTCTGGGGCTGGATGCCCGGGTCGTAAAAGAAATCTGTGACTCCCTAAATAGCGAGGGGCATATTGTTGTGCCCGCCAACGATAACTGCCCTGGCCAAGTGGTCATCTCCGGGGAGGCGATGGCTATTGCCGCCGCGGCGATTGTCTTGAAAGAGCGCGGAGCCAAGCGTATCTTGCCGCTAGAGGTCTCGGGCGCGTTCCATTCACCGCTGATGGAGTTTGCCGCCACCGTGCTGCGGCCCGTTCTCGCCAACTTCCCTATCGTGGATCCGAAGCTCCTGGTCGTTGCCAATGTCACTGCGGACTACGAAACGACGGCAGAGGAAGTGAAGGCCAACCTGGGTGCGCAAGTCGCCGGGCCGGTGCGCTGGACCGAGACAATCCAGCGACTCTGTGGGGACGGCTACACGCATTTTGTGGAGTGTGGCAATGGCAAAGTATTGGCAGGGCTCATCAAGCGCATCGCGCCTGAGGCGGTGGTCTTTTCGGTGGGCGACCCCACAAGTCTTGCCGTGGTGAGTGAGGGACTAAGACAATGAGCCTCGCAGGAAAAATAGCAATTGTCACGGGTGCCGGGCGTGGTGGCCGTGGGATTGGGCGTGGGATCGCACTGGCGCTGGCCCGTGCGGGAGCCCATATCGTGATCACCGCACGCACCAGTATCGCCGACGCCGAGGCGGTTGCGGAGGCGGTGCGTGAGGTGGGCTGCACCGCGCTGGCGATTCAGTGCGATGTCAGCGAAGCCGCTTCGGTGGAGAGCCTCTTCGCCACAGTGAAAGAGCAGCTCGGGCGGGTAGACATTCTGGTCAACAATGCGGGAATCACCCGTGACACCCTACTGCTACGCATGAGCGAGGAAGACTGGGATAGCGTGCTGGATGCGAACCTCAAGGGGACGTTTCTGTGCACCCGTGCCGCTGCCAAAATCATGCTCAAGCAAAAAATTGGGCGTATTATCAATATAACTTCGGTCAATGGGCAGGTAGGAAGCCCCGGACAGGCGAATTATTCCGCATCGAAAGCGGGTATGATCGGATTCACCAAGAGCGTGGCGCGCGAGCTGGCCTCACGCAACATCACGGTGAACGCTGTTGCACCGGGCTTTATAGATACCCAGATGACCGATTTCGTCTCGGGCGACTCGCGAGAGAAGCTTTTAGAGAAGATCCCGCTGGGCCGGTTCGGGTCAGTAGAGGACGTGGGCGCAGCAGTGGCGTTTCTGGCGTCGGATGCAGCGTCGTATATCACGGGGCAAACACTCACAGTGGATGGTGG
>NZ_JAYUPA010000862.1:0-3104 GCF_043760365.1 Armatimonas sp. | reverse complement strand
CTTGGCGACTCCTACGAGAACAAGTTCGGAGTGCCTGCGGGTGGCGTGAAAGTCGGCGTCAAGGTCATCCCCGTAAGTGACTCGGGATTCCAGGGAGCGCCCCAGTCCAGCCTTGTGATCGTCACGGCGTAAGCACCTCTCCCCGGGTACCCCTTGGGTGCCCTCACCTAAAGGCAAGGGGAGAAAGAGAGAGGTTACGCTCATGATCCATACTCTCGCCGTGCTAACCGACGAGGCCGAGAACCGCCTGATTAACGCGCTCATCGGCCTCGTTGTTGCCCTCACCTGGTGGCTCAGAGCCCAGCCAAAGTTTCGATCAGCGAGGCGCAGGGCACTGCGGCGTATTCGAGATCGCCGCCGCAAGCGAAAGGAGAAAGCCAGTGCCGACACCGACGAAGACCACCCAGGCTAGCCGTAAGAAGCGAGCGGCCATTCTTGGAACGGGAGCGGGCATCGCCGTGATCGGCAGTGGACTCGCCACCGTATGGCCCACGGGAAACAAAAACCTCCCCGACAGCCTCCCCTCACTAGACACCTGCCGAGTTATCGAGGTGGTGGACGGTGACACGCTTCACGCGAACTGCGACAGTTTGAAAACTATAACGATACGCCTCTTCGGAGCCGACGCGCCAGAGATGAACCAGCCCTCTGGCCCAATGGCCCGTGTGGCGCTCGGAACGCTCCTAGTCGGGCAGGTACTCACGATTCAACCCATCGAGCGCGACCGCTACGGAAGGCTCGTCGCACAACTCAGCACTTCAGCCTACCCGAGCATCGAGCGCAGGCAGATAGATATCGGGCTCGCCTGGTGGTCGCCCCAGTACGCGCCCGACTCCCGAGACCTACGTCTGGCTGAGGACACCGCCCGCGCCGCCAAGCGTGGCCTCTGGGCCATGCCAGCACCCATCCCACCCTGGCAGTGGCGAAAAGCCCATTAGCCCGTAGCAAGCACACAGAGACAAGGAGATCCACACCATGAAACCACTCATCACCAAAGCACCCAAGAGAACAACCAGTACAGCAAAGCCCGTCACACCACCAGCAGCAAATACTACGCCCACGAAACCAGCCGCCGTGAAGGCGACAGCAACAAAGCCCAAGCTCCTCTCACGGCCCAAGCCGAAGGCGGCAGCAAAACCAGCTCCGAAGCCCATCGAGACGCCGCTCCTTGGGCCGCCGGTTATCGTGGCAGCTCCATCTCCCACAGTTGCCTCGACCAACGGCCCGCTCCACCAGATTCCACCAGAATCTCCTTCGCTACCGCCAATCGAGCTCGTCGAGTCCGTGATCCAAAGCAAGCCGCTCATCATCACGATTCCACCGGAGAGTCCCACGCCACCCGCCGAAGCTACGATCCTGACTTCGTCGGGTGACAAGAAAGCAAGCGGCTACGCGGTCGTTGAAAGTGAAGTCACACCACCCGTAACAGATGCTGCGGTACCTACGGGTTACATCGTCGTGGAGAGCGACGCAACGCCACCAGCCGCACCAGGCGTAAGCGAAGCGCCCGTTCCCCCAGCAACGGAAGATGCCGCGAAACCTGCCAACTATTTGGTGGTCGAGAGCGAGATCAAGCCACAACAAGCAAGTGATGCCGCCGTGCCTAGTGGCTACATCGTCATCCAGAGTGAAACGGATGACACGAAGAAGCCTGGCTATTCTGTCGTCGAAAGCGACAGCACAATAACGGCGACTGCCGAAGGCACAGACCCGACGGCTACACCGCCCACGCCCAGCGTACCAACGGTCACGATTCCGACAGGCCAAGCAATGGAAGAAGTCTCCAGTATCCAGATCGGCGACGTACTCATCATTGCAGTTCGGGTGCAGCCCGCTCCCGCGCCGGAGGTCGAGCCATGACCGACGAGCAGCGCAAGCACAACAACGCCCAGAAGCTCACCGAGTGCAACCCGATCCTCCGGCGTAAGGTAGCCGCGATAATCGCCGATCTGGAAGGACACGGCTGGAGACCACGTATCCAGGAGGCTTGGCGGAGCCCTGCTCGGCAGAAACAGCTCCTCGACGACGGCTTCACCAAAGTGCGCTGGGGCATGCACAACGCGGTCACGGAGGACGGGAAACCGGACTCCCTAGCCGTGGACATCCTCGACGACGACCAGCCCAACAAAGAGAGCTCGAAGTTCTTGCTGATGCTCGCCTCTTCTGCCAAAGCCCACGGCTGCGTGACGGGCATTGACTGGGGACTCGCTCAGGAAGACCGAGACACAATCCGCTCAGCGGTAGCGGGTCGGGACTTCGACGCAACGATTGAGGTCGGCTGGGACCCGTGCCACGTGCAGATCGGCGGAATCAGCGTTCAGGAAGCAAGAAACGGAGCTAGGCCATGAAAGACGAGCAGCTCTGGAAACTCTTCGTACGAAAGCCACTACGATGGTTTCTACGGCGCTTCCTACCGCCTGACCAAGCGGAGGCGACTCTTGCCACGGTCGAGGCGCTGGTAATCACTGTACAAGGAAAGGAGTAGCGAGCTTCGAGCCGATGACCAGAACTTCCACACGCCGCGCGATGGCATGCCGCAAGGGCGCACAGTCCGGGTTTCCTAAAAGCACCACACACTCACTGGAGTACACGATGGAGGCAACCCAGGTATGCATCAGGTGGTGGGCAAGCTCGTGGATGAACGCACGCCAGCGCTGGCCAACCGATAAACTGGCCGAGAGCATAATCTCAGCCCAGTCCCCCTCAGAAAGCGGCGCGATGTACATACTCGCCTCACTGCCCGAATCATCCCACCGAATCCGAACACGGAAGTGGGTTGCCACATCCTCCAAAAACCCGCAGGGGAACTTACGCAGGCTCCGGCGGATCTTCCGGGTAATACGTGAGGCGACCTTGTCAGACTCCGTCCACGGGAACTCCATCAGGAAGATCGACGATTTAGTCCAGGTCATCGTCGCCGTCCTCGTCGTCCTCCTCCAGCCCACCGGCAATCGGCATGTCGGCGATATAGAGCGTGTTTCTCTCTCGCAGAATGCTCTGCTGATGCTCCTCAGCGGCGATCTCCTCACGCGAGAAACGCGAACCGAACGTCCCCTGCGAGTTGAGCTTGCGCAAGCTCTCCGCCATGTTCGTCGCCGCCGCCA
>NZ_JAYUPA010000861.1:0-3105 GCF_043760365.1 Armatimonas sp. | reverse complement strand
CTTTGCCTTACCGAGCGTGTCGGTGGGCAGCAGCGACGGATTTTTCAGCACAGCGGGGAACGCCGTGGGCCGCAGCTCTAGCCGTGCATCGGGGCAGCTTGCGCGGGGCGTGAGTGCGACGGAGTTCTTGCCTGGCTTGACACTTGCACGCGCCAGCACCGCGCCTTGCGGGCTCACGAGCGTCGCGGCGAGGGGCTGGGTCGTCTCCAGCGAGAGAATCAGCTTCTTGCCACGCTCCACCCCGATTCCCCAGTAACCCTCGGTGCGAACGCCACCGGGCCCCGTGAGCGTGAGTGTACCGCCGCTCGGTGTTGCCTTTGCCCCCCCAAAGACTTCCCAGTGCGCCGCGTTCTCCGCGAAGTCGCGGTTGCGGAGCTTCTCGGGGTAGAGGCCGCCATCACCTGCGTGGTTAATCTCCTCGAAGAAGATGCCGTGCAGAATCGGGGAGAGGCGCGGGCCGGGTCGTGCACCGTCCACCGTGAGTGTTAGATCAGATTGCATAGCTTTATTATAGCCGCTTTTGTTAGGATTACTTACAATTGATTTGATCCTCAAAGCGATTCATGTTGCGAACAAAATGGATTTCAGGAATAATTCAGAGTGGGCTGATACTGTTCTGTCATGGAGGACAATCGCAAGAGTTCAGACCGAATTCTAGCTTTCTGCATAAACTTCAGGTATCGTCTCTATAGGAAAGAATTAAAACAATGAAAAACACTTCAAAATCAATGCAACGAGGACGTTTCCTCACTCTAACAGGGGCACTGGCTGTCCTCGCTCTTAGCGGTTGTGGTGCGGTTAACAGTGCCATCAACAGCGTTATCCCTGAGGTAGATAATATGGCCAACCTCAATGGCCAAGTCGTTGAGGCGGTCATTGGAAGCGGACGAGCCACAATCTCAGGCAGTGTCAGCGCGACTGCCAATTTCAACGACCAGACCCTGGAGCAAGTGAGCAAGCTCAAACAATTAATACTGAGACAGTCGCTCAGCGATGCCACTGTCACGATGCCCGGCGGCGCAACAGCCCCCACCGCGTTCTCCTTGAGAAATATCACCCTTAAAGTGACGCTCAGCGACACCGCTGGTGCGCGCTCCGTAGACGCCTCCGCAACGGTCGCTGGCCCCGTGACCTTTACGCGTCAAGGCACCACCAATACCTACATCCCCACTACTAAAGTGGAGATCGCCAATATCAATTTTTCGGGAACGAACTTTAGCACTGTGATTGCCATTGTCACGGCGTCCCCGTCACCCAACACCGCCGCCGGCAAGCTCAGCTTAGATGCCGATGACACCGAGCTTCCTGCGGGCACCAAAATCTCCTTCACTCTCGTGGATGGTAAGGCCAAGCCCAAGATCTAGCGCCCCCCGTTAGACCGCAGATTGAAATCTGCGGTCTAGCTGAACCGTGGCATCAGCGGCAACAAAGTGACGGATTTAGAGGCACGCTGGCAGCGCGGTGAGACACCAGCCAAGCAATCCAACGATCACCAGCAGCAAAAAGCCCACCAGCTCCCGTGCTGTCTTACGGTCAATCTGCGGCTGGGGTGGCTGTGCTAGGTGCCAAACTCCTATACGCTCCAACTGTGCTTGCATCCCCTGGTGGATCGCACAGCCCTCCCACTTCTTCTCAAAGGCCACAATCTCTGTCATTGTCTGACCAAGCCACTCTTCTTCGTGCTTGATGGCAACCTTGACCTGCTCTGATGTCTCCACCGCCTGCTGCCAAGTCTCTTCGGCACTGCAAAGCTGCTGCGCGTAGCTCTGTTTCTCT
Organism: Armatimonas sp.; assembly: GCF_043760365.1. Lineage (GTDB taxonomy): Bacteria > Armatimonadota > Armatimonadia > Armatimonadales > Armatimonadaceae > Armatimonas. Next base: position 1,329 of record NZ_JAYUPA010000861.1, on the reverse strand, counting down.
TTGAGGAGTTGATCTGCCAGCTCTCGATCCCCTCTACCAAAGGCTTTGTCCGCCTTCTTCTGAAGGTTCTGAATGGTCTTTTGCAGATATTCTACTTGGGTCTGCAAGTTGTTCTTTTGCGTAATCGCAATCACGGCCCGCTCACGATTGCGGGCGTGGGTTTCCTGCATCAGCCGTTTCACACGATCCAACCGAACATCCGCCGACTCTTCTTTCGCCTCGGGAGGGCGGCGCTTGGGGAGCGGGAACAGGTAGAGGAGTAGGGCAAGGTGGCGCTGCATTGAGAACTTTCCGTTAAGCAATAATATCCGTCACCACCGTGCCATAGACATCGGTAAGGCGGTAGTTTCGTCCTCCGTAAAGATACGTTAGCTTGGTGTGATCTATTCCCATCAGGTGCAGAATCGTGGCGTGCAGGTCATGGACATGGACTTTTTTATCCTGCGCGTGCCAGCCGTACTCATCGGTCGAGCCGTAGGTCATGCCGCCTTTGACGCCGCCACCCGCCATCCACATCGAGAAGCCGAACGGGTGGTGCTCGCGGCCATCCATGCTCTCTGCCGTGGGAGTGCGCCCGAACTCGCCGCCCCAGACCACGAGCGTGTCTTCCAGCAAGCCGCGTGCTTTGAGGTCTTTGAGAAGTGCTGCAATCGGCTGATCGGTGGCGGCGCAGTTGTTGGGCAGCTCGGTCTTGAGGCCCCCGTGCTGGTCCCAGAGCTGGCAGCTAGAGCGCTTGGAGGTGGCAGTGTGGTAGACCTGCACCATTCGTACGCCGCGCTCAACCAAGCGCCGCGCCATGAGGCACTGTCGCCCGAAGGTCTCGGTGAGCGGATTGTCGAGGCCGTAGAGTTTCTTGGTCTCGGCGCTCTCACGCTCCACATCAAACGCCTCGGGAGCCTCGCGCTGCATCCGAAATGCCAGCTCGAAGCTCTGAATACGCCCCTCTAGTTGCACATCGCCGGGCCGCGTGGCCTTGTGCGCCGCGTTGAGCTGTGCCAGTAGATCAAGCTGCTCGCGTTGCTTTTTCTCGGAGAGCTTGGCATTGCTCAGATTAGCAATGGGATTTTTCAAGTCCGAGACCAGCGTCCCTTGAAACGCGGCGGGCAGAAAACTACTCGTCCAGAGCGGTGCGCCTTGTGCGGGCTGCGCGGGCGAGAGTACGACATAGCCTGGCAGGTTTTTATTTTCTGTCCCGAGCCCATACAAAAGCCACGAGCCCAGCGACGGTCTGGAGAACGCTTGCTCCCCCGTGTTCATCTGCAAGCACGCACCGTTGTGATTGATGTTGTCGGTGACCATCGAGCGGATCACGCACATGTCGTCCACGCA
>NZ_JAYUPA010000860.1:0-3107 GCF_043760365.1 Armatimonas sp. | reverse complement strand
TCTGGCTCAAGGCCGCGCAGATGCTCGGTGCGACCGGCCCGACTCTCTGGCGGCGCGTTCTACTGCCCGCCATTCTGCCCGCGTTTCTCGCCGGGATGCGCCAGGGCTGGGCCTTTGCCTGGCGCTCGCTCATGGCGGCGGAGCTACTCTCCCAGTCGCTCAAGATCGGGGTCGGGCATCTTCTCAGCACCGGACGCGATCTTAATGACATGCCCATGGTGCTGGGAATGGTGACAGTCATCTTGGTGCTGGGTGTCGCGGTGGACTATGCGGTCTTTGTGCCGCTGGAGAGGCTCATCGCGCGGCGCTGGGGCGTGGAGGGCGCATGACCAAAAGGGGGCGCGCGTGATCGAGGCAAAGAACCTCACTCGGCAGTTTCCCGGGGGGACCGTTGCGTTAGAGGGAATCAACCTCACGGTTCCCGATGGCCAGTTTATCTCACTGGTCGGGCCATCGGGCTGTGGGAAGTCCACCCTGCTCTCGCTTCTGGCTGGATTGGACAAGCCGAGTGCAGGCAGCGTGATTGGCATCGAGCGCCCCGCTGTGGTCTTTCAGGACGCGGCCCTCTACCCGTGGAAGACTGTCCTTCAGAATGTCGCCTTCGGGCTAGAACTCCGGGGGCTCTCCAAAGCCGCGTGCCGAGAAAAAGCCGAGGTGGCGCTCCGGACGGTGCACCTCTCGCGCTTTGCTCGTGCCTACCCGCATGAACTCTCAGGTGGAATGCGCCAGCGCGCCGCAATTGCCCGTGCGCTGGTACTGGAGCCCGATGCGCTCTTTCTCGATGAACCCTTTGGTGCCCTCGATGCCCAGACACGCTCCCTGCTTCAGACCGAGCTGCTCACGCTCTGGGAGCGCACTCAGGTGAGCGTCGTTTTTGTCACCCACAGCCTGGAGGAGGCCATTGCGCTCTCAGATCGGGTGATCTTAATGGCCTCGCGCCCGGGGCGTATTATCGCCGATGTACTCATTGACGCGCCCCGCCCCCGCGCTCTGCGCCACGATCTCACGCTTGCCGCGATTCAAGATCGCCTCCTGGCCCAGCTCTCCGAGGAAGTCGCACGGGTCGCCGCCCAGGAGTACGACACCGACTGGCGCGGCGTCCCTCTTCCCACGCTTTCCGTTGCTCCGGGCGAAGAAGGCGGCTCGGGGATTTAGCACTACCGATCAGAACGGTAGTGCTGAAGAGCCTTCGGCTACAAAGGGCGTTCCGCCCATACGAAATCTTATGGCCGGAACGGCCTTTGTAGCGCGGAGCGCTCTCTAGCTCCCCCGCTCCAACCGGGGGAGCCGTTTTTTCCAGGTGAAGCGCACGGAGAGGCCAAGAATTAGCAGTGCTTGCACCACTTGGGCGAGCTGTTTTGGGGTCTCCGTGGAGAAGCTCATCTGGTCTGCTCCCGCTCCGAGTGCTCCGAAGAGCAGCGCAGCGGGCAGGACGGCCCAAGGAGCGTGTCCTGCCAGCAACGCGACAGCGAGGCCATCGAAGCCGTAGCCGATGCCGTAGAAATCCGCGGGGAAGCGCCGGAAGGGCACGACGCCGAGCACCACGACTGCGCCTGCCAGCCCGGCCAGCGCTCCCGAGAGCAGAAAGGCGCGTAGGGTCACTCGCTCGACATTGATGCCCGCTGCCTTTGCCGCGTCCGCATTCTGGCCCACGAGGCGCGTCTCGTAGCCCCAGACGGTGCGTGTGAGCGTCCAGGCGATGCTCCCTACCGCCAGTAGCCCCAGTAGCAGCCCGACATGGACATCATGGCCTGTAAGCAAGCGGGGAAGCGTGGCAGATACCTCGGCGGTTTGGGGGGCCTGGCCGTTGGTGTCTTTTAGCGGCACGGTCGCCAGCCAGCGCGTGAGGTTGCGGGCGATGTAGTTGAGAAGTAGGGCCGTGATGACCTCGTGCGTCCCACGCTTCAGCTTAAGCCACACTGGGAGCCACGCCCACATCGCGCCGCCCAGCGCCCCGCACAGCAGCCCCAGCGGCACCGCGAACAGGCCTGGCACCGAGGCACCGACAACGGCTCCTGCAAGTGCTCCTACGGCCATTTGCCCCTCGGCTCCGATATTGAACAGCCCCACAGAAAGCCCCACCGCCACCGCGATTCCTGTGAGCAAGAGGGGCGTCGCCTGCCCTAGTGTTCGTGCCCAGGCATCGGGCGTGCCCACACTTCCTTCCCACAGCGCCTTGTAGGCTTCGGTAGGGCTTTGTCCGATCAGCGCAATCGCCAGTGCGCCAAGAAGAAGCGCCGCAAGAAACGCGAGAGCGGCCCTCACCACCCCACTCCTTTTGCTCCGGTCATCAGTGCCCCGATGCGCTCCTCAGTGGCTTCTGCGCGATCAATTACGCCGACGAGCCTGCCTTCGAGAAGCACGGCGACGCGATCTGAGAGCGTCAGCACTTCGTCTAAGTCCAACGACTGCACTAAGACTGCCGCGCCGCTGTCGGCGGCTTCGCGCAGGCACTCGTGTACAAACGCAGTGGCGGCAAAGTCGAGCCCCCGCGTGGGCTGAGAGGCGACAATAACTTTGGGATTTTTCGAGAGCTCCCGTGCCAGCACAAGCTTCTGCTGGTTGCCGCCCGAGAGCGAGCGCATCGGGGCGCTGGGCTGCTCCGCGCCGCGCACATCAAAAGCGGCGACGCACTCGGCCAGAAACTCTCGCAGGGCATTTTTTTTCATCACACCGGCCACGCCCCTAAATCTCGTTTCCCGGTGCCGCCCGAGCACGACATTCTCGGCGAGGGAGAAGCTCTGTGCGACTGCATGACGGTGGCGGTCCTCAGGAATAAAGCCAATAGCCGCGTCTTTACTGCCACGCGCAATCGTCCCGCTTTCGGGCTGACGTAGCCCCACAATCGCCTCGATAAGCTCTGTCTGTCCGGAGCCGTCCACTCCCGCAACTCCTACGATCTCTCCCGGCGCGACGGTAAGCGTGAAATCTTTCAGTGCCACCAAGCCCCGGTCGTTGCTGACCGTCAGGTTGTGGAGGACGAGGCCAGAGCCCCCACGGTGGTCTCCCCCTTCCTTCGTAGAGGGAAGGGGGCTAGGGGGATGGGTTCCCACCATCGCCGCCGCTAGCTCCTGCGATGTCACCTCGCTTGTCTTTGCCGTCAGAAT
>NZ_JAYUPA010000859.1:0-8843 GCF_043760365.1 Armatimonas sp. | reverse complement strand
GAATGCGGGCGTCGAAGAACACGGTCTACCAAGGCGGCACCCGCGCCGCATCGTTCTGGCGCTGGTCAGGGACGCTCAAGCCCGCCGACTGCGATCGCTTGGCGGCGCACTTAGATGTCTTGCCAACACTGGCCGAATTTGCTGGGGCCAGAGCGCCGCGCGGGCTCGATGGTCGTAGCCTTTTGCCGCTGCTCAAGAACCCTCAGGCTAAGTGGTCCGAGCGCATGCTTTTTGCCCACACGGGGCGCTGGGAGCCGGGGCAGCCCCCCAATAAATATGGCAATGCAGGCGTCCGCTTCTCGCACTACAACGCCGTGGCGACGCAGAACCCAAGCTCCCGCTGGCAGCTTTTTGACCTCGACACAGACCCCGCCGAGGCTACGGACATCTCAGCGCAGAACCCCGCGCTGGTGCAGAAGCTTGATAAAGCCTATGATTCTTGGTGGGCGAGCATTCTGCCCGGCCTGGAAAACGAGGACGCGTACAAGACCGCGCCGAAAGTCAATCCGTTTAAGACGCGCTACGAGAAGCAGTTTGGAGTTTTGCCCCGATGAGGCCGCCCAATGTGGTCGTGTTCCTCGCCGATGATGCGGGGTGGGGAGACTACAGTGCTAGTGGCAACCGCACCGTGCAGACGCCCCATATTGACTCCCTGAGCCGCAACGGAGTCACACTGGAGCGCTTCTTTGTCTGCCCGGTGTGTGCGCCAACCCGGGCGGAATTTTTGACCGGGCGGTACCATCCGCGAACGGGTGTCTATGGGGTCTCGACGGGCCAGGAGCGGATGAACCTAGATGAGAAAACCATCGCGGATGCCTTCCAGAGAGCGGGGTACGCCACAGGAGCATTTGGAAAGTGGCACAACGGGAGCCAGTGGCCGTACCACCCCATGGCGCGTGGCTTTGGAGAGTACTACGGCTACACGTCGGGGCACTGGGGCGAGTACTTCAACCCGCCCCTGGAGCACAACGGCAAGCCCGTTCGCGAAAAAGGCTATATCGTTGATCTGTGCACCGATAAAGCACTGGCGTTTATCGAGAAGCACAAGAGCCGTCCGTTTTTTTGCTACGTCCCCTTTACCACCCCGCACTCCCCGTGGGCCGTCCCCGAGAGTGACTGGCAGCGCTTCAAAGACAAGCCTCTCGCCCAGCAGGCCACTGAGCCGGGCAAAGAAAACCCCGACCATACCCGCTGCGCTCTCGCGATGCTGGAGAACCAGGATCGCAATGTCGGGCGGATTCTCAAGAAACTGGAGCAGCTCAAGCTGACAGACAATACGATTGTTGTCTACTTTTCGGATAATGGCCCCAACACCGCGCGCTGGAACGGCGGGATGAAGGGCATCAAGGCCACCACGGATGAGGGTGGCGTGCGCTCGGTGTTTTTTATGCGCTGGCCGGGCACGCTCCCTACCGGCCATAAAGTTGCCGAGATCGCGGGGGCGATTGACTTGTTTCCCACGCTGATGGCACTAACAGGAGTGACGCGGGTGGGGGATAAGCCGCTTGATGGGCGTGATCTCTCGCCGCTTCTTACAGGCCGCGCAACCACAGCTCCCCCAAGGATGCTCTTCTCTACCTGGAGTGGCCGGGTGAGTGTGCGCTCCCAAACCCACCGCCTGGATGCGTCGGGGGAGCTATTTGACATGATCGCCGACCCGAACCAGATGCGCTCCGTAACGGCGCAGCAGCCGGACACAGCGCGGCAGCTCACTTCTGCGGTTGCTGCCTGGCGCAGCGAGCTATTGCCGCGCTCTCCCCGCACAGCCTCGCCCGTTGATTCACGCTCGATTCCCGTGGGCTATAAAACCTTCCCTCGTACTTGGCTTCCAGCACGTGATGGCACGCCGGGAGGGGGAATCGAGCGCAGCTCAAGTGCCCCTAATAGCTCCTACTTTCGCAACTGGACCCGCACCGACGACACGATTTCCTGGGAGATTGAGGTCAACACAGCAGGAATCTACGACGTGGAGCTGCACTATACCTGTGCCCTGCCCGATACGGGTTCCCGCATTGTGCTAAGCTTTCAAGACAGTCGGCTGGAGGGGCGTGTGGCCCCTGGCTGGGATCCACCGCTCTACACCAATCAGGACACACTGCCTCGCCCTCCTGGGGAGTCACGCCTGAAAGAGTTTCGGATACTACGCCCCGGAAAACTACGTCTGGAGCGTGGCCGTGGCCCGCTCGCGCTCCGTGCCCTAGAGATTCCCGGCAAAGAAGTGATGCACTTAAGCGCCGTTGTTTTGACATTAAGGGACTCTCAAAGATTAAATTCCCCCGACTCAATAACCCGACCGAAGGGGACGAGAGGAGTCCTCTCGGGGGTGGGGGAATTATTTCGTCGCGAGTCCCTAAGATAACCTCTATGAAAAACCTACTTTTCTCCCTCACTATACTTACCTTGCTCATTTCCGCGGTACGTGCCCAGGAAGCAATTCCCTACAAAGAAGCTGACGGCAAGTCGCTGGTGCTTCAGGTCTTTAAGCCGAGTGGCTGGAAGGCGAGCGATAAGCGCCCCGCTTTTGTCTTCTTCCATGGCGGTGGCTGGACCGGTGGCACGCCGACAGCGCTCTACCCGCAGGCAAAGGCGCTGGCGGTGCGCGGCATGGTGGCGATCAGTGCGCAGTACCGGCTGGCCGAAAAAGGCAAGGCACCCGAAACAAGTGTCAACGATGCGCGAAGTGCACTGCGCTGGGTGCGAAGTCATGCGGCAGAACTTGGACTTGACCCCAAGCGCCTTGGGGCGGGTGGAGGCTCGGCGGGTGGGCATCTGGCAGCGCACTGTGGCATCATCAGTGCCCTCGATGACCCGAAAGACGATAAAGCAATCTCGTGTCGGCCCGATGCACTGGTGCTCTTCAATCCGGTCTACGACAATGGCCCGGGTGGCTACGGTAACGAGCGGATTAAAGAGCGCGTGAAAGAGTTCTCACCCCTACAAAATATAGATAAAACATCGCCCCCGACTCTGGTGCTATTCGGGGACATGGACAAACTCGTACCCGTCAAGACCGCTGAGGCGTTTCGTGATGCCCAGCGCACCGCCGGAGTGAAGTCCGAGCTGGTGGTCTATCCGGGCCAGCCGCATGGTTTTTTCAACAAAGAGCCGTATCTAGGCAAGACCATCACCGAGATGGAGGGCTTTCTGGAGGGTTTGGGCTGGCTCAAGAAACAAGCAAAGATAGACCCGGCGCTCCGTCCGATCACCGAAACTCCTGGCCTGCCGCGCGTACTGCTCATCGGCGACTCAATCTCCATGGGCTACACGCTTCCCGTACGGCGTTTATTGGCAGGCAAGGCCAATGTGGTTCATCCACCCGTGAACTGCTCCAACAGCGGCTTCGGACTGCGTGAGCTGGATAAGTGGCTCGGGGACAAGCCCTGGGACGTGATCCATGTGAATTTTGGCCTCCACGACCTGAAGTTTGTGGACGAAAAAGGCACGATGGTGGCGGTGGAGAAAGGCAAGCAGCTAATCTCGCTGGCCGACTACGAGGCCAATCTGCGAGCGCTCGTCGTGCGGCTCCGCGCCACCAAAGCGAAGCTGATCTGGGCCACCACGACACCGGTTCCGGAGGGCACCACGGGGCGGATCGCAGGAAGTGAGCGCGCCTACAACGAGATTGTCAAGAAAATCATGACGGAAAACCAGATCCCGCTCGATGATCTCTGCACTGCCGTCTCGGGGGCACTGGCCACGCTCCAGCAGCCGCGCAATGTCCACTTCACCCCGGCAGGCTATGATGCGCTGGCACAGACAGTGGCGAAAATTGTGATGGAGAGCGTCATCCTGAAATAATTTACAGTCTGGTGATTGGTATAGATTCTACCCATAAATAGAGTATGGGCAGAGTCTCATTGTTAACCCCACAAATTAATAGCCAGATAAAGACAGGCCTGCGGCGTGAGTTCGAGAGCCTGCACGGGTGTTTTCACCTGCGCCTTACCATCGCTCAAGCATTAGTGGGGTGCTTGCCCGAGTTCGCTCTGGTGAGCGTTCGCGCGACGCTCTACCGCTGGGCAGGAATAAAAATCGCCCGTGGCGTGACCGTTCAAGGGCGGCTCTGGCTGGTGGGGCGGCGCAAAGACCTCTCACGGATCCAGGTAGGTGAGGGGTGCATTCTCGCACCTGGTGTTCGTATTGGTCTGGACGCGCCCGTGGTGATCGGAAAAAATGTCGCACTTGGCCCCGATGTCACTCTCTGCACTGCCACTCACACTATAGGCTTTGGCTCGCGCCGCATGACCCCCACACTGAACGCTCTTCCCGTGACCGTAGGCGATGGGGCTTGGATCTGTATGAGCGCCCTCCTCCTCCCCGGGGTCACTGTTGGCCCTGGTGCAGTGGTAGCGGCGGGCTCCATTGTCACCGAGGACGTGTCTGCACACACACTTGTCGCTGGAAACCCGGCTCAGGTTCAGCACGAGCTACCCTTTGCGAACCGTTAAACATCGTTATTGATTATTGAGGAAATTTTTATGACAGAGCAAATTCGACAGATACTCACCCAGAGCGCGGGAATTCCTGCCGAGGATCTTCCACTTGATGCGGATCTCTACCAAGCGGGCCTGAAGTCTCTGGCGACGGTTCGGGTCATGATGGCTCTGGAGAGTACGTTTCAAGTGGAGTTCTCCAGCGAGCTTTTGGGACGCGACACGTTTGCCACTATTGGCCGGATTGAGCAGGTCATGCGCCAGCTAGGAGCCAGTCATGCCACTGTCTGAGGTTATCCGCACCACGGCTCAAGCCCATGCCGAGGCTGTGGATCACGATGCCCGTTTTCCAATCGAGGCCATTACTGCACTCAAAGATGCCCGTCTGCTCTCGGCGCTTCTTGATGGTCAGAGCCTGACGGAGGTCGTGGCGCTCTGCGGGGAGCTGGGGCGCTGCTGCGCGGCCACGGGGATGATCTACGCGATGCACCAGAGCCAGGTTGCCTGCCTTGTCCGCCACGGCCTGGGCCACGCCGCCTGGGATGCCTTCGCCGATGATCTCCGAGAGAAGCAGCTCCTCATCGCCTCGATCACCAGCGAGGTGGGCGTGGGCGGAGACATTCGCACGAGTCTCTGCGCGATTGACAAAGGCCAGATCACCAAGAAAGCCACCACCCTTTCTTACGGTGCCCATGCCGATGCGTATTTTTTAACCTGCCGCCGTCAGCCCGACGCGCCCGAGAACGATCAGGCGCTGGTGCTGCTACGTCGCGAGGCAATCACGCTGGAGCAGACGGGCAACTGGGACACGCTCGGCATGCGCGGCACCTGTAGCCCGGGCTTCACGGTCACCAGCCCGGTGGCGGAGAACGCGCTCTTCCCAGTGGGCTTTGGCGAGATCTGTAGCCAGACCATGGCTCCGGCATCGCACCTGCTCTGGTCGGGTGTCTGGCTGGGGATCGCCGCCGATGCGGTTACCCGCGCCCGGGCCTATGTTCGCTCCCGTGCAAAAAATGCACCTGGTGCGGCCAGTACCGGCGAGCTGCGCCTCGCTGAGGCAATGAGCCAGCTCCAGCTCGGGCGGGCGAATCTGGCGGAGTGCCTGCGCTCCTACGAAGCCCTCTGCGCATCAAACGACACGCGTGGCCTGCTCTCGTTTGAGTGGGCGATCCGTATCAACAACCTCAAGACCAGCACGAGCGAGCTGATTGTCTCGATTATCCAGCAGTGCCTTGCCATCACCGGAATTCAGGGCTACCGCAACGACTCTCCCTACAGCCTAGGCCGCCACCTACGCGATGCCCTCTCCGCCGCCGTGATGATCGGCAACGAGCGCCTCCACGCAGTGAGTGGCTCGCTCCTGCTGATGCAGAAAGGAATCTGACGATGAGTGCTCTCACAACCCATAATGCCACCGCCGAAGAGGTCTATCTGGATCGCCTTCTTGCCGCCCAGCTTCTCTTGCCCACCGATCTGCCCGGCATCTACGCCCGTGGCTCGGCGTTTGCGCAGATTATGGAGGGCCTGGAGCACGCCATCACGCGCTACGGGCGCACCAAGGAGACGATCCTCCTCCGCTGCCCGCCCGTTCTGCCGCGTAGTATTGTTGAGAAGTGCGGCTACTTCCAGTCCTTCCCACAGCTCCTGGGCTGCATGTGCTCGTTCACAGGCGGGACAACGGAGCACGATGCGCTGATGCAGGCCGTGGATGCCGGGGACAATCTCTTGCCGCACCTGGAGCTTGCCGATGTCGTGATGGCCCCGGCGGCCTGCTACTATGTCTATCCCTACTTGGCCGGGACACTCCCCACCGAGGGAAAGACCACGGATATTGAGAACTGGTGCTACCGCCACGAGCCCTCACTCAACCCCATGCGGATGCGCTCGTTTCGGATGCGCGAGTTTGTCCATGCGGGGACGCCCGAGCAGGCGCTTGGTTTTCGTGATCGCTGGATCGAGCGTGCGCAGGAGTTTCTCACTCTACTGGGCCTCACTGCCACGGTCGAGGCTGCCAGTGACCCATTCTTCGGGGCGGGCGAGCGGCTCATGGCGGCCCAGCAGCGTGCCCAGGCCCTCAAGTTCGAGCTACTCATTCCCATCGTCTCCGATGAGCGCCCAACTGCTGTGATGTCATCGAACTACCACAAAGACCATTTTGGGCATCTCTTTGATATCCACACGCCAGATGGTCAGACAGCACACACCGCCTGCCTCGCCTTCGGCATGGAGCGTATTGTCTTGGCCCTACTCGCTGAGCACGGGCTCCAGCTCTCACAGTGGCCTCGCACACTACAGGCGCGGCTTGAGGTGAACTAATAGTCACGTTTTATTTAGGTGCCTGAGTGGGTAACCTGAGTTTAGGAGAATATGTTACGATGAATAAATATCAACTTACTCGTCTCTTCGGTGGGGCCACTCTGGCCGTTCTTGCTGCCGTTGTTTCGGCCCAGCCACCGAAGGGAGTTGACCTCAACAAGCTACGCCTAGATCTCAGTAACCAGAAGATCAACTTCACGATCGGGCAGACCAGTGTTCTGGGCAAGGATCTCAAACAGATCACGGGCGACATCATCCCCCCCAATATCCAGCAGATCGCCGATGCTCAGGAGCCTCTCTCCAAACGCGTACTGGAGCTAGATAAGCAGGAGCGGGAGAGCGCCGTAAAGCTCAACCCAGCCCTACGTGCTAAGATCTACGAGTTTCAGATTGTCGCTAGCCCCAATCTGAAACGCTGGGACTGGCGCACACAGGGCAAGGTGAGCCCCGTCAAGGATCAGAACCCGGCGGGAACGTGCTGGGCATTCTCGTGTATGGGGGCGCTGGAGTCGTCGTGGCTGATCCGTAACAATGTCACCGTGGACGCGTCGGAGCAGTTCATGGTCTCCTACAGTGGAGCGGGCAACACGGGCGGCGGCGATCGTGCGCCTGCCAATGCCTGGCTGGTTTCCAAGGGGACGACAACTGAGGCGACCTGTCCGTACAACGCGACCATGAACACGCCCACAGCAGCGAGTACTACGACACCCTACGATGCCCTTGCCTGGGGATTTGTGGATGCTGCGGTAGATATTCCCTCGGTGCAGAAGATCAAGGAAGCGCTCTGTGAGCACGGTCCGGTCGAGGCGAGCCTCTACGCCGACGGTAACTTCCAGGCCTACACGGGCGGCATTTTCGATCACGTTGATAATGTCAGCAACACCAACCACGCGATCCTGATTGTCGGCTGGGACGATAGCAAGCAGTCTTGGATTATCAAGAACTCCTGGGGCACCGATTGGGGCGCAACCTGCGACTATGGTAGCCAGCGCGGCTTTATGTACATCAAGTACGGCACGCACAAGATCGGTCGCCGTGCCATGTGGGTCAAGGCTAAGAGCGCACACTACATCATCCGTCCAGAGCTGATGCGAAATCTTCCGAGCAATCTGATTCTCAAGAGTATTCGTAGGTTCTAGCCTGCGAAAATCCAAAGAGAAGCCGCCTGGTAAACCGAGCGGCTTTTCTTATTTTTGGTCGCTGCGTAGCTGCTTGAGGAGCTTCTCGACAATACGGCGCTGGGCGCGGATGTGAGCGGCGAGCGTGGCGGAGGCGCGGTCGAGATCGCGTTCGATCAGAGCATCTAGGATGGCGCGGTGCTGGGCGGCCATAGCTTCTTCCATCCGGGTTTCGGGGGCGGCGTGATCAAAGAGGGCGGCAAAGTACGCGCCGTGCTGGGCAAAGAGTGTGCGCAAGAGCGGGCTTTTGGCGCGCTCAATGAGGTAGCGGTGAAGGTCATTGTCGAGGCGTGCGCCCACGTTGCCATCGCGAAGGTGGGTGAGAGTATCTGGCTCTAAGTGGGGCCAGGCGAGCTCTAGGGCGAGAAGCTCCAGCCGCTCGCGCACCCGCAGCCAGTCGTCCACTTCGGTCAGGGTCAGCTCCCGCGCCCGCCAGCCACAGCGCGGGACATGCTCCACAAATCCCTGGCCCGCCAAGCGGTGCAGCGCCTGCCGTAGAACCGTCCGCCCAATTGCGAGCTGCTCCGAAAGTGCCTCCTCGCGTAGAAACTCCTGGTCGCCTTGTAGCGAGCGCTGGAGAATAGAGCGGCGCAGCTCGTCTTCCCAGTCACGAGGCAGAGCTTGAGGTATCTGTGCTGGCAGCGACGGCGGGTTGGTTCGGTAGCGCAGCCGCCCCGTCGCTGATTTTTCAAGCACACCGGCGGCGACCAGCTCCCGCACGGCTTGGCGAACCGGTGTGAGGCTGACCTGATAGTGCGTTGCCAGAGCCGCTAGGGTGAGCGGGGCGGTGGGAAACGGTGGGTTGGCCCTGAGATCGTCCCCAATAAATTGAGATAATTTTTTTGACATTGTACGCAATGTGAATTATAATCTGAAACATGGCAAATCAGCAAATTTCCTGGCGTGGTGTCTTTCC
>NZ_JAYUPA010000858.1:0-3114 GCF_043760365.1 Armatimonas sp. | reverse complement strand
AAGAACTGGCTCGACCTCAATTTCCAGAGCACCTGCCAGCTTGGTCAGGATCTCCTCGCTCGGCAAGAGATACTGCCCGTCCGACTTGATACAGCCGTTCTCGATCAGGTTCACGTAGCTCGCCGAGATGCCCGCACGCTCCGCAAGAGACACACGGCTCCAGTTCCGGTCGGCGCGCTGAAGCCGAAGCCAGCGAGCGAAGCGCTGGCCCTGAGCGAGCTGCTCGGGGGTGGGCGGTTTAAGTGCCATGCGCCTATTATGGCACGAAAAATCCTACAAGGCAATCGCTATTGCGTAATTCGTAATGACGCGGTACACTCTGGCAACCAACTGTTTGATACCAAATCCAACCCAAGGAAAGATAGGATGCCAGCTCACCGAAAACCAACTCAGCTCCAGACGACTCTCATCGGCGCAGACCGAGAAGAGGTTCTCCGCTCGTTCTGTCAGGCAACCGACGTGCTCCGCCGCGCCGCACTACGCCACAGCGATCCTACGATGCTCTCGATGCCCGCTCCCGACTACCGGAGGGAGCGATGAGACCCAAGAAGAAAGCCCCACAGCGCTTTGCCATCTACCTACGCTGCTCCACCGACGACCAGCGCTTCGGCGACTTCACCACCATCGACACACAGCGAGAGCTCAACAAAGAGCGAATCGCTGAGCTGGGCGGTGAGCTCGTCGCCGAGTACGCGGATGAAGGCAAGACCGGCTCGAATCTTAACCGCGCCGCCTGGCGCAAGATGCTCGCGGATGCCGACATCCGCAAGTTCGATGCGGTGGTCGTGACCTACATGTCTCGCCTCGCACGTGGGGAAGCCTACCATGTCGCCGAGTATCTCCTGAAAGAAGAGAAAGTCACGGTCGAGCTGGTCAAAGAGAAGTTCTCGCCGGACATGGTCGGGCAGCTTCACAAGGGCCTCCAGATCGTGATGGATGGCAACTACTGCCGCCAGGTCAGCGAGTGGACACGCACCAAGCAGGAGAGCATGGTCGCCCACGGCTACCACACCGGCGGCGTGCCTGCTTACGGCTTCCGCTCCGAGACCGTGCCCGGCATGGAGCCCATCAACCTCACTGGTGGCAAGGTCAAGCCGCCGCCCAAGCGCCTGGTGCCGGATGAGAACGCCGCCCCCATCGTGCGTCACTGCTTCGACATCTACCTCCAGAGCGGCAACATGGGCCAGGTTCTCCGCTTCCTCCGCGAAGCCGAGCCGGGGCGTTCCTGGACGATAGACACCGTGCGCCGGATTCTCACCAACGAGAAGTACATCGGGGTGGCCCGCTTCGGGGAAAAGGTCAACCTACAGGCCCACGAGGCCCTTGTCACGCACGAGACCTTTCAAGCGGCGCAAGAGAAGCTCGCCAAGCCCATGAAGCCCGAAGAGGCTCCCGAGGTGCTGGGCTATGTGAAAGAGCAGCGGGTCGATCCCATCGGTTACTACCTGCGCGGCAAGGTGCGCTGTGGCCACTGCGACTGCCTGATGACCCCGGCGGGCCACTACGGGAGCAGCGGGAAGGTTGGGTACTACCAGTGCCCTCGTGCCTGCAAGCACGGAGCCGAATGCACGGTCAAGCGGGTGAACGCCCACACGCTCCATGAAGTCGTGGTCGCGGAGATAGCCCGCTGCGCCAAGCACCCCACTCGCCTGACGACCCTGATCCGGGAAGCCGCCAAGCGCCTCCCTGAGACCGACGACCTCTCAGCAGACCTGGTGCGGCACAAGCGCAACCGGCGGGAGACGGACAAGAAGATCGCGCGGCTCGTGGCAGCAATTCGGGATGGCGGTAGTTCGGCGGCGCTCAACAAGGAGGTTCGCCAGCTCGAAGCGCTGGGAGCGGAGCAGGACACGAAGATTGCGGAGGGTCAGGCCCGACTGGGCTCGCTCTCTGCCCCTCGCCCGGACAGCGCGGCGCTTGCCGCTCTGTGGGGTGACTTTAGCTGCCGGTGGCAGCAACTGAGCTTGGAGGAGCGAACGTTTCTTCTAGGCTGTCTCGTCGATTCGGTGACGATGCTGGAAAAAGAAAAAGGAGCCCTGCGTTTGCGTCTCTGTTTGCCAGAAACATCGCAAGACTCCATCTGCATAGTAGGTTTTGAGACCCACTTGGGTGCGAATCCGCTTCCAAATCCCACATCGTACACCTCACGCGGCTACGCGCCGCGCTCCTTCAGAAGGCTCCCGTCGCTCCAAGCACCTGCACTCTTCCCCTCGCTGTACTGCTACACCGTAAGCCAAAGAAGGCGGTGCACCAGTGATCCAGCACACCGCCCAACTCGCGCAGGCTACTCTCGCGCCAACGATCCAGCCTGCCGCTAACACCCACACTTTACCCGAATTCCGACTCCCGGAGGTTCGCTCTGATAGGGATCGGCACCTCGCAAGGCTTTTCCGGGACATCTGCTATCTCGACTCTTGTGAAGGCTGCCACGCACACAACGCTTGGTTCGCACGCCAGCTCGGCGTGGTCGAGTCTACGGTGAAACGCCTCCTTGCCGTTCTGGTACAAAACAAGCTGATCGAGATTGAGTATGCCCACGGGCGGCGGGTTGCCATTCGCCCCTTGGCTCCACTAGCTGACGTGCTCCAGGCGGGCTGGGTGGCGCTCTGTGAGGCCGTGCTGGATCGCCAGAAGTTCCCCGCGTTGCTCCGCCGTATGGCTGCCTCCATCTTGAACCGCCTCGGGCTTCGGCGCAGTCCTGATCTCTCTAAGCTGGGCGTTTCTCACGCGCCAAATTGCGCCCCTCCTGCGCCGGGAAATGCGCCCCTCTCTCCTGTAAGAAGAGTCTCACAAGAGAGCCAACAGACAGAGCAGAGGGCTACCGTTGCCGATCCTGCTGCTGTCACTCTCTTGCGAGAGAACGGGCTACCAGAGCCGGATGCAGTGAGTATTGCAGCCGAGGCGACTAAGAACGCTTGGCCCTTGGAGCGGGTGAAGCAGGCACTACGAGCCGCCAAGGCGAGAGGTGAGAACCTCCGCAACCTTGGGGGCTTCGTTCGGGCCGCGCTCCGCGGTGGCTGGCTTCCGCCCGCACCACCTGCGAGTCATTCCTCTGACCTTGGGGAGCGGCCACAGCGTGTGGTGAAGGCACTGCGACCGATCCCACCCGACTGG
>NZ_JAYUPA010000857.1:0-3115 GCF_043760365.1 Armatimonas sp. | reverse complement strand
CGCGCTCGTAGGTGCTGGTGTGAAAGAACCACCGGGACTGGAAGGGCACCTCAAACTCAGCAAGCGCTTTCTGGAAGCCCCGTAGCCGATGCACCTGTGGGTCGGTGGGGCTGTGGGGCTCGCGCAGGTGAGACATTCCCAGCCCTAGCTTCCGGTGGCCCGCCTCCAGCAGATGCTTTGCAGCTCGGTAGGCGTTCTCCTCGCGGTCAAAGACAATCTGATCCCACTCATAGGGAACTGCGGTATCGTAGCTAACGACGATTCCGCCACGTGCCTGGTAGGCATCAAGCTCTTGCAAGATCGCATCCGGCAGCCGCTGCACGGCGCAGACAATCGCACGGGGCCGCTGACGGCACAGACCGCGCACCTGGGCCGCTTGCCGCTCGCTATTTTCTTTCGAGGCGCTGTGGGAGTGCCAGGTGTAGAGCGGCACTTCAAAGCCATGGGCGCTGAGCTCCTGCTGGATCAACAGAATCTTCTCCGTCGCGATCCCCACATCGAGCACACCACTGAGAATCTGCACGGTTGCTGTCTCGGTGCCACGCGCCAGCCGCTGCGCTATGACATTGGGTTCGTAGCCTAGCTCATGGGCTACTTGGGTCACCCGGCGACGGGTCTCCGCTGAGATTGTCCCTTTGCCGGAGAGTGCTAGAGAGACCGTGGACTTGTGCATGCCCAGCGCCCCCGCAACGTCCTTGAGTGTGGTTGGCTTCCTCATAATTATCCTAATTCCTTGCAGGATACCATATAATAAACCGGTTTTCTGACGTGGGGTATTGGCATGTGCGCAAAGAACACCGTAAGATACGTTTGCACCCGCCTGGGTGGCGAAATGGTAGACGCATGGGTCTTAAAAACCCAGGACTTCGGTCGTGCGGGTTCGACTCCCGCCCCGGGCAGTGGTCTTTAGTAGAAGGCATAGGAAGAGAAAAGAGAGAGATAGAAGGGGTGGGTAATGTCTCGTCTATTGTTTGTTTTTGGTGTTTTTGTGTGCATGATGGTCTTCGGGGCACGTGGTGCCTGGGCGTGTGATTGCTCGACGGGGAGCTGCCTGGGATGTGCCTGTGGCTGCGGAGGATTTGGAAGTCCGGGGAGCGGTGGCAGTGCGGCCATGGGATCGGGCTTTGCGTCACGGGGAATGACTCTTGAATCTCGAATTCCCATCGCGACACTGGCAGGGACGACCGGACAGCAAGGCAGTGCTATCTGGGGGTGGGTAGATCCACTTACCAGCCGCGAGTACGCACTCTACGGAATCAGCAACGGCACCGCCTTTGTGGATGTCACCACACCCACGGCTCCTGTCTACCTGGGGCTCATGCCCACAAACACGGGCAGTACTCCCTGGCGTGAGCTTCAGACCTACGGGAACCATCTCTACGTGGTTTCGGATGCCAATGGGGCTCATGGGATGCAGATCTTTGATCTCACCCGTCTGCGTGGTGTGAGTACCAGCCAGAGCTGGACCCCGAACACTACCTACAATGGTGTGACCAGTGTCCACACCATCACTATCAACGAAGACACGGGCTACGCCTACCTTAATGGTTCCAACCAGGCACAGCACGTCGTTAATCTTGCCAATCCTCTTGCCCCGACGGCTGTCACAAACTACACGGCAGTGCCTGGTGGTTATGTCCACGATAGCTTGAGTGTGGTCTACAACGGTCCGGATGCTGCCCATGTCGGCAAAGAAATTGTCCTCAATAGTGCAGGAGGAAGTGGCCTGGAGATCGTCAACTTCACCACGCACACCGCCCCGATACGTCTTTCCGCAGCGAACTACCCCAACATTGGGTACACGCACCAAGGCTGGCTCACGGAAGATCAGCGCTTCTTTATTGTCAATGATGAGTTTGATGAGTGGAACCTGCCGAGTGGGCCACAGAATACCCGCACGCATCTTTGGGATCTCATTGATTTGGATACTCCAACCTACCTGGGGTACTATCAGCACCCTAGTATTGCGATTGATCACAATCTTTTTATCAAGGGCAACCTGCTCTTTGAGTCCAACTACACCGTTGGTCTGCGTGTCTTTGATCTCTCCGCACTCTGGACAACTAACTTTGCGGCGCTACCCCTACGTCTGGATGGAACCCGTAACCTACAGTCTGTGCTGTTTGAGGAGGCCTTTTTCGATACCTACAATCAGGATGATGCTGCCCCGGAGCGGAGCTTTAATGGTCAGTGGGGCAACTATCCTTTTCTTCCTAGTGGGACGATTCTGGCGGCGGATAGAAACAACGGCCTCTTTGTGCTCTCTTTTTCCAGTGCTCCGGAGCCGAGCTCGGTCCTAATCCTCCTTTTTGGTGGGCTGGGAGGTATGGCACTCTGGCGGCGGCGGCGGTAGCATAGGCCCGTGCATCGCGCATTTACTCTGATCGAGCTTCTCGTGGTCATCGCGATCATCGCCATTCTGGCCGCCATTCTTTTCCCGGTTTTCTCGCAAGCCCGCGAGAAAGCCCGCCAGACCGCCTGTGTCTCAAATCTACGTCAGCTTGGCCTCGGCTTTGCGATGTACACCCAGGACTACGACGAGCGCCTGCCCGACCGGCGCGACTTGAAAAACTCCCTGGGCTACAAGCCGTGGGGGGCGACGTGGCCCACAAGTGATCCCCGTGCGGGCTGGGTTGCCCCCGTGCTCGATCCCTACCTCAAGAATCGGGAGATTCTGAGCTGTCCGAGTGTCGCCGGGAAGATGGCGGGGGTCACGCAAGTCGAACAGAGCGGGGCGCGCTACTGGCTCTGGCGCTTCGACCGCCCGGACAGTCCCGTGCCGCTCGACAACTTCTGGGGCAAGACTCCTGAGCAAGCCGTAGACGAGCTGCGCCAGGCCAATAACCCCCAAGCCGGACTCCCCGACAGCGTCGCCGATGCGGAGCTTGCCGTGGACCCGTACTTCCCTCGCACCATCGCCACCGTCCCCGCCGCGCTAAAGGGCCGCGCCGTGCACCTGGGGGGCCGCAATCGGCTCTTTCTCGATGGCCACGCCAAGTGGCTGCGCGACGTGCGGACGGAGTAAGACGGAGAAATCCCCAGTCGCTTGCGACATTATGGCGGCACGCCCGTAGACGCCCACGTTTCTGTGGGCGGACTAAAACAGCCCCAGTGC
>NZ_JAYUPA010000856.1:0-3116 GCF_043760365.1 Armatimonas sp. | reverse complement strand
TTGTGCTGGCAAAGCTTGAAGCCAAAGGCCTGAAGCCCGCGCCGGAGGCCGATAGACGCACGCTGATTCGGCGCGTGACATTTGATCTCATCGGTTTGCCGCCCACCACCCAAGAGATCGCCGCGTTTCTCGCCGATACCTCTCCGAAAGCTTACGAAAAGCTGATTGACAGGTTGCTGGCAAGCCCCCACTACGGCGAGCGCTGGGCACGACACTGGCTCGATGTGGCGCGTTTTGGCGAGAGCCACGGCTTCGAGTATGATCGTCTGCGCGAGCATGCCTGGCGCTACCGCGACTACGTGGTCAATGCGCTAAACTCCGACAAGCCCTACGACCAGTTTATCCGTGAGCAGGTCGCAGGCGATGTACTGGAGAGTGCGAGCGAGGACGGTGTGATCGCCACAGGCTTTCTGGTCGCTGGGCCACAAGATGAGGCGGGAAAGGGCGCTCCTGGCCTTCAAGTGCGGCTCCGGGCACGCGAGGAGGAGCTAGAGGACATGATCGGACTGGTCGGCCAGACATTTCTCGGGCTGAGTGTCAACTGCGCCCGCTGCCACGACCACAAGTTCGACCCGATTCCCGCCAGAGACTACTACCGCCTCAAGTCCGCACTCGCGGGAGCCCAGCCCGGAAACCGCTCCGTGCTCACACAAAAGCAAGCCAAGCGACGTGACGAACAGGCGATGGTTTTGCGCGGACAGCAAGCCGCCTGCCAGGGCGAGCTTCGGCGCATCGAGGAGCCCATTCGGGCCCGCTTGCTTCAGCAGCAAGGAGCCACGAGCAAGTCTCTTCCCACCACTCCCCAGCCGCTTCTGCGCTGGACGTTCGATGACCTCCCTGGCGGACGGCTCACACTCGATGGGAAGAGTGGGCGCTTTCAGAGCGAGCCACTGGCAGTAGAGATTCGGGAGAAAACGCTGGAGTCGTGGGTGAGCCTTGCGGATCTGAATCAGCACGGTGGGAGTGTGCTCACTCTGGAGGCCGATGGCGGGGCGCCCTTCGATGCCATTGTCTTCGGGGAGCGTCAGCGCGGCAAGTGGATCTCAGGCAGCGAGTTCTACAACCGTACCAAAGATTTAGAGGCCGCCGTGGAGACGGTCACACCGGGCGAGCTGGTGCAGCTGGTGAGCGTCTACCACGCTGACAACCGTATCGAGGTCTACCGCAACGGCAAGCCCTACACCACTGCCTACACTCCTGTTGGTGAGAACGGGACACTGCGCACCTACGCGGCAGGCAAGAGCCATGTGCTGATCGGCCCACGCCACACCGGCTCGGGGGATTTCTTGCACGGCGAGATCGAGGAAGTGCGGCTCTACAACCGAGCACTGAGCGCGGCAGAGATCGCGGAGTCGTTTCGCAGTGCGCCGTTTCATGTCGCACCCGAAGCACTGGAGGCTGCCTTCACGCCCGATGAGCGCAAGCAGCGCAAGACGCTCACGGCGGAGAGCACCCGGCTAGCGGCGGAACTAAAAGCGCTGGAGACGCCGACTCTGACCTACGCGACCAGCTCCCAGCAACCCCAGCCGACGGAGCTTCTCTTGCGCGGTGACGTGCAGTCAAAAGGCGAGATCGTGACGCCTGGAGGGCTCAGTGCCCTCACGGCCTACTCGCCTCACTTTGGCCTCGCCGCCGACTCCCCTGAGGCGCAGCGCCGCCTCGCACTGGCAAGCTGGCTCACGGATATACGTAACCCACTGACGGCACGGGTGATGGTGAACCGGGTCTGGCAGGGGCACTTTGGGCGCGGCATTGTCGGCACCCCGAGCGACTTTGGCAACAACGGCGAGAGCCCCAGCCACCCCGAGCTACTGGACTGGCTGGCGACGGCCTTCTCCGGCCCGGGCGCGTGGAGCCTCAAGAAGTTGCACCGCGCGATCCTGCTCTCTAGCACCTATCGGCAGTCCGGGCAGTTCGATCCCAAAGCCGCAAAAATAGACACGGACAACCGCCTGCTCTGGCGCTTTTCCCCGCACCGTTTAGAGGCTGAGGCCGTGCGCGATAGCATGCTCGCCATCAGTGGACAGCTTAATCTAGCTCTGGGTGGCCCCAGCTTCCGCCCGTTTACCGTGAGCAACTACGGCTCAGATTTCTATCAGTTAATAGATAAAGACACGCCTGAGTTCAACCGGCGGACGCTCTACCGGATGGGGGTGCAGAGCGCCCGCAACCCGCTCCTCGAAACCCTTGACTGCCCCGACCCATCCACCAAAACCCCGAAGCGAACCGTCACCACAACGCCCATTCAGGCTCTTGCCCTCATGAACGATAGCTTCGTCCTACGCCAGTCCCGCGCCTTCGCCGCACGCATTATTCAAGACGCAGGCAGCGCTCCCAGTGCCCAGGTCACTGCCGCCTACACCCGCGCTTTTGGCCGCCCGCCGACGTCCACGGAGCGCACTCGCGCACTGACGCACCTCAAAGCTCATTCACTCGATAGCCTCTGCTGGGCACTGTTCAACTCCAGTGAGTTTCTCTATGCCAGATAACCCGACCAATCGCCGCCACTTCCTCACCCAAGCCGCCGGTGGCCTCGGCTCCATCGCCCTCGCTACGCTTTTGGCGGACGAAGCGGGGGCTAGCCCTGAACCCATCCCCCCGGCCCCCTTCCCTCTACAAAGGAAGGGGGAGAGAGGGGGGGTAGCCAAACGGGTGATCCAGATTTTTTGTTGTGGTGGCGTGAGTCACATTGACACGTTTGACTACAAGCCCGAGCTGGTGAAGCGCGATGGCCAGGAGTGCAAGAAAGTCTTCGATACGTTCTTTGCCCAGCCGGGAAATCTCATGAAGAGCCCGTTTGCGTTCAAGCAGCACGGTAAGAGCGGACGCTGGGTGAGCAGTCTCCTGCCACACACGGCGGAGCGCGTGGACGACATCACGTTTCTGTGCTCGATGAAGGCCAAGTCCGCCAACCATACCCCTGCCACATTTCAGATGAACTCGGGCTTCACGCTCAATGGCTTTCCCTGTCTGGGCGCGTGGCTGAGCTATGGCCTGGGAACCGTGAATCAAGACCTGCCCGCCTTTGTGGTGCTCCCCGACCCACGTGGCCTGCCTGCGGGCGGCGCGATCAACTGGACTTCAGGGTTTCTGCCCGCAACCCACCAAGGGACGGC
>NZ_JAYUPA010000855.1:0-3118 GCF_043760365.1 Armatimonas sp. | reverse complement strand
AAGACCCTGATTTCTACGATAGTTACGGTGCACTGGGGGATATTCTGCAAGGAAAACCGGGGCGTGCACTCCTCAAAGAAGCTTGTACGCGTGCTCTGGGAAGGATCAAGTCCAACTCATTTATCCTACGTGTGTCGTGGGGCTTTTTAGAGAACCGACATCTTCTTCGGGCTCTGCTTAATGAGGCAATCGCTTGCTGGAAAGAACAAAATTCCGAGAACGCTGTTTTTCTCTTCAAGCTCCTCTTAGAAATCTGCCCTGAGGATAACGTCGGAGCACGGCACTATCTTCTTGCGATTCGTGAGGGAATGTCTTTCCTAGGGTTTGAGAAAACGTTTATGGTTCCCAGTGGCTTTGGCTATGATTCCCTCACTTTGACGAGCTGGTTTGAGAGCCATAGCCTAGACTACCCTGAGGATTTTTCAGCGTGGCAAAAACATGTTGATGAATACGAAAACGAATAAAGTAGCGCAGGAGGGACAGAGGTGAGTTTTATGAGTGAGGAGTTCAAAGTTGCCAAAGCACTACAGCCAAAGTTTGATGCCATTACGGCACTGACGGATGCATTTTGTCAAGCGCATCTGGACGAAGAATACGCGTTTATGACGCGTAAAATGTGCGCGGCCCTCTCGCGAAAGCGTCCTTCGCCACTGGCTTCGGGACAGGAGAATATCTGGGCGTGTGCTATTGTGCAGGCAGTCGGACGGTTGAATTTCCTCGGGGATAAATCACAGACGCCTCACATGAAAACCGAAGAGATCAACACGATCTTTGGAGTGAAGAAGAGCACTTCAGGTAATAAAGCAAGCCAAATTATAGACCAGCTAAAGCAAGGTTACCATACGTATGACTACTGCCTGCCATCTCGTCTAAAGCACCATAGTCTTGCCTGGATGGTACAGGTCAATGGCTATATCTTGGACGCTCGCTCTCTCTCCTATGAGATGCAAGTGATGCTTGCCGAAGCCGGACATATTCCCGGAGTGTACGACGACATGCCCTGAAATTCTGGAGTATAGTAGCCCATGCCACTGACACAACGACTGATCTTTGCTGCTCTTTCGGGCGTGTTGCTGGCCGCTGCGTTTCCGCCGTATCATCTGCCGTATTTTTTGCCGCTGGCCATCGCCGCCCTTCTCAAAGCACTGGAGGGCGCGACTCCACGGCAGGGATTCTATATTGGTGCGCTCTCTTCGGGGATCCATACGGGCGCGACTCTCTTCTGGCTAGCAAATCTCTTCGCCAGTGCGGTTGTCCCGCTGTGCGTCATTGTGGCCTTCTTCCCGATTCTCTTTTGCACGCTCTGGCCGTGGCTGGGCAAAAAACTTCCGCTCTGGTGCGCAGCGGTTCTTTGGGTGGGGCTGGAGTTCTACCGCGCGGAGCTTTTCGCTCTCAACTTCGGCTGGAGCACACTGGGCTACTGTGTGGCGGGGCGGCCCGTTTTTACGCCGCTGGCCGCGAGTTTCGGTGTCTATGGCATCAGTTTTCTGGCGTTCTTTCTGGGAACCCTCAAGGGCCGTGCGCTTGCCCTTGCGACCACGCTCTGGGCCGTGGCCTGCGTGGTGCCTCTGTCCGCGCCGCAGCCTGAGCGCCCACTCCGGGTGTTGCTGGTGCAAGCGTATGGCGATGAGGAGGCGCTCTTTAAGCTCTCGGAACCCCATGAGGATCTGGATGTGATCCTCTGGCCGGAGCATGCCTTTCACTCCGATCCACGGGTGCCGGGCAAGCTGAAGTTCGAGAACTACTGGCCGCGTCTTCAGGCACTGGCGCAGAAAAACAATGCACACTTGATCTTTGGCGCGCATGTTGCCACGGGCGCCGATAGCGACAAGCAGTACGAGAACTCGGCGTTTGTGCTGGATCCCCAGGGCGAGCTGATCGGGGTTCATGCGAAGAATCACCCAGTGCACTTTGTGACGGATGGCATCGCGAGCCAGACGGCGAAGGCGATCCCGACGACGCTGGGAAGACTCGGCGTCCCGATCTGCTTTGATAACGACTACCCGGAGGTGGATCGGCGGCTAGTTCAGGACGGCGCGGAGGTGTTGCTCGTGCCGAACATGGACCCGAACGAGTGGGGGAGTGTGCAACACGCCCAGCACAGCCTGCTCTTTGCGATGCGGGCGATGGAGAACGGACGCTGGCTTGCTCGCGCCGATGTGGATGGGGGAACCAGTGCGGTCTCGCCCAACGGGGTAGAGGTGGCTCACGTGAAAAACGGCGAGCCCCAGACACTAAAAGTCACCATCGGGCGTACAAGCTCCCGCACGCTCTACTCCCTCGGAGGCTGGCTCTTTGGGCCGCTGTGCCTGATCGGAGGCGCTTTGCTTTTGGGACAGGCGCTGTGGTATAAACTCCGATCTTAACAGGTTTATATTCGCAGCACTTGCGGTACAATCGGGGCTGTGAGTCTTCTTATTCCCCTGATTACTTCCGACGATCCCGCCATTCGGGACACTTCTCTTGACACGCTCTGCGCCGGGCTGGATGTGGCCGGTCTGCAAGAAGAGTGCGTGGCCCTGGAGCGCTTTCGGCACGAGAGCGAGAGCCTTTATCAGCGCGTTCGGGCGTGCTTCTTTCTCTACGCCATCCATCGCTTTCACCTGCCGACCCGCGAGGGTTTTGCCGTGGGGGGGCACCTGCCGTATCCCGGTTATGTGCATCTGCTAGAGCGTCGCTTTGAGGAAGCGATTGCGGCGTTTCGGAATGCCGAAGCGGCACAGGGAGCCAATGACGCGCTCTCCAGTGCACTGGCGGCAGCCTACCATAGAGTGGCGTTTCAGATTTTAGCCGATCAAGTACGTAGCTCCGTGCGCTCTGTCCGGGGCAATCAGTGGATGTTCAGCGCCAATCATCCCGCCGAGCTACTCCTGCGGGTACGCCCGGAGCTCACGACGCCTGGTGCGGAGGGCGCACTGCCCATTCTGCGCGAGCGCACGCCCGTGCGCATGGACTTAACGCATTCAGGCTGGAGTGATATTTTCTTTTTGGGGATGGACTACCCCGAGGGCGCACGGGTGCTCAATGTCTCGATAGATCTGGCCGTGCATGGTCGCGACGATGTGCCACGCCCGCCGGTTGAGGCGTATTTCCGCGTGCTGGATGAGCCGGTCTTGCG
>NZ_JAYUPA010000854.1:0-3119 GCF_043760365.1 Armatimonas sp. | reverse complement strand
CATCGTGCGGACGGGAATTTAAGGAGAAAGCTATGCCCGGACTCGATATTTATAGCAATCCCGGATTTGGGATGCAAAACCTCACCAAGGCTGTCAATGAGATGCCCTTTGTGCCAGGGCAGGTCGCCAAGATGGGGATTTTTGAGCCTGTCCCCTCGACCACGACCATGATCACGG
This sequence comes from Armatimonas sp., assembly GCF_043760365.1. Taxonomy (GTDB): domain Bacteria; phylum Armatimonadota; class Armatimonadia; order Armatimonadales; family Armatimonadaceae; genus Armatimonas. The sequence goes on along the minus strand of NZ_JAYUPA010000854.1, from coordinate 2,942 downwards.
TGGAGAACTACAAGGGCACACTCGCTCTTGTCCCCAACACCCCCCGTGGTGGCTCTGGCAACTACAGCAAGCGCGACACTCGCTACGTGCGCACGTTTCAGGCGCTCCACTTGCCCATCTCGGATCGCATCTACGCGGACGAGATCCAGAACATCCGCGCCTTTGGTTCCATGACCGACCTTCAAATCGGAATGAACGAGATCGAAAAGCGCATGAAGCGCCTGCGTGGCTCGGTTGAGACCACGGTGGAGTACAACCGGATCAACGCCATCAAGGGCACGATCCTAGACTCTAACGGGGCCACGGTGATCTCCAACCTCTTCACGGAGTTTGGCATCACGCAGACTTCGGTTGACTTTGTGCTAGGAACAGCGGGCACGGAGATTCTGCTGAAGTGTACTGCGGTTCGCGACGCCATTCAGGTAGAGCTGGGGGCCGTTGGCACAGACGATGTCGAAGTGGTCTGCCTCTGTGGCGGCACCTTCTTTGATCGCCTCGTGACGCATGCCACGGTTAAGGACGCCTACAAGTACTACCAGGAGCGCGGGCAGAACATGAACCCGATGCGCGAGGATCTTCGCTACAAGGGCTTCAAGTTCGGGGGCATCACGTTCATCAAGTACCGTGGCTCGGTGTCTGGCGTGAGCTTCGTTGCGGCGTCTGAGGCACACTTCTTCCCGGTCAACGTCCCAGACATCTTTGTCCAGGCACTTGCCCCGGCGGACTACGTGGAGACGGCCAACACGCCCGGTCTGCCCATGTACGCCAAGCAAGCAATGGATCCGATGTTCCAGAAGTTCGTGGAGGTTGAGGTTCAGTCCAACCCCTTCGCGTTCTGCACTCGCCCGGGGGTGCTCGTCAAGGGCACCACGAGCAACTAGGAGATGGCTGTGAAATACGATCGAAACGCCCTTCTGGAGAAGATCCAGGGGGGCGAGCTAGTAGAAGTCGAAGGACGAACTGCACATGACGAAGCGGGGCTAGACTTTGCTCTTGCTGCCGCTGGTGTCGTACCGGGTGAGCCGTCTGCACCCTTAGTGCCTGAGGAGGCGATTGTGCCTGAGGTGCCTGAGGAACCACCCTTGGACGACGTTCCCAAGGGTAAGGGTAAGTAAGCCATGTCCGCCACGTCTATTGGACTCAAGGCGATCCTGCTTGCGGAAGTGCGGGCCGCTGGAGACACCCGAACGCGGCAGAGCACCGATGCGATTCTCGCGGAGGTCTTTGACACGATCTGGGATACCTACTCGGATGCGGGCCTCAGAAACCCGCAGCTCCAGTACCTCTACGCCAAGCGGCAGGTGATTGAGTTCTGGAAGTCCGGGACGTGGCGGGATGTGGATTTTGACGACGACGTGAGTGAGTCACTCGGGCAGATGAGCCGAAACCTTGACCTGATGGACAAGGCGGCGGCTCAGAAGCTCGACGACCTCGAACGAGCGCTGAATCTTGTGGGCGGGCCGCGTGTCGGCGTGATGACCACCACAGCCACCCATGCGGCCCTCACCGGGCAAAACGACCCCAACCACCCCGGCTATCGCGGCGATCCTCGGTATCGCGGTGGGCGGACACGCTAGGAGCCTTTGTCTTTATGACACACGACGACAATACCGCCAAAATCATAGATGCTATTGGGCGTCTTGAGACACGAAACGAACAGCGCTTCGTCGAAATCGAAAAGCAGACAAGCTCCGTTCGTGAAGCCATTGCCCGGCTGGAGGTGCATGTGGGCAACATCAAGGAGAACCGCCAGGGCGATACCTCACGCCAGACGGAGGATCGGGGGGGTGCTCGTCAGTGGCTCGCGATCTTGTTCTCGTGCCTGATCGGGGTAGCCTCGATTTTCCTAAGCATGGAGCGACATAAATGAACCAGATTCTTCCTTTCTTGCCCTATATTCTCTCGGCGGTAATCCCACCGATTGCGGCGATCCTTAACGACCCCGCGCCGCGCCGTCGTTGGCTCCGGGTGCTGGTCGTGGTGGTACTTACGCTCGCCTCTGCTGCGCTCAACCTGGCGCAAAGCGGCGAGCCGTTCACCGTGATTGCCTTTGTGAAAACGACTGCTGCAATCGGAGGTGGCTCACAACTCGTCCACCGGCTCTTTGGTCACGCGCTCGGCAAAGTTGAGGCAGCCACCGGGCCGGGCCTCGGCGCTCTGGTAGACGGCCTACTGCGCTTCCGTGTGCCCAAAGCGGAGAGCGGCATGGTTGGCGCTGTGGACGGGCTGGGCAAGTTTACGGCGGCAAAGACCCGGCTCGATGCATACCTCGCGGCGGGTGCGATCACTAAAGAGCAGTACGACGGGGCTTTCTCGCTGGCCCAGCAGGAGCTTGTCGCGGGAACGGGAAACGGAGGTGGAGCGTGAGCTGGCTATCAGATCGTCTCGGTGTCAACATCAAGCTCTCTCGGATCGTGCCGGGTGTGGACGCGATGGTGATCCGCAAGGCGCTTGAGGCGCTGAAGCTCGACGGCGCGACTCTCCGGGCTGTGGCCAGCGTTGCAAGAGCGATGGCTGCGGAGAAGGACGAGTAAGGCCATGAGAATCCTGAGCTATTCGCCCACCGAATGGGTGGTGATTGATCCGCGATACCCCGCCACCAGCCCGACGGCGATACGCACCGTGCAGCACGTTCCCAAGTCAACCAGCAAGGCTCGCTGGGAGTGGAACGGCGACGTGGACTTCCCGACCATCACGCCCTCGGTGAACGAGTCATGGGGGCCAATACCGGAAAGCTACCGTCAGTCAGGGGAGCCTGAGACCGGGCGTAACCACTACATCATCACGGCGGGCAGAATCCAGTACTGCGGCGACTGTACCCACAGCTTCGCCGGGCAAACGCAGGAACTGCCCTGCTTCACCGAGGCCGAGGTTCGCTTCTACCTAGATCGCGTGAAGGAGCAGAATCTGTGAGCACCCCGCCCAAGAAACAGCGCCTTGCT
>NZ_JAYUPA010000853.1:0-3120 GCF_043760365.1 Armatimonas sp. | reverse complement strand
CGCATTGCCTTGTTTAGAGAAGAGATCGAGTGCCTCGGTGAAGTACCGGTGGGCAACTTCCTGGTCGCCCAGGCGGAGCTGCACCAGCGCGAGGGTGTGTGCAAGACCACCATCAGTGGGAGTGCGTACCAGAAGCTCGCGGTAGTAGCGCGCCGCCGTGGGCAGATCACCTTGAGCCAGTGCTGCCTCCGCATCCTCGATCCCGTACTCGCGGGCGCTCTGCTCCAGCACGCGCAGGGGGAAGGCGATCCCCAGACCAAAAAAGAAGCCCGCAAGGTGCGCGGTATAGGCCACCTGATCCGCACCCGGGGTCACGAGGGAGCGAATCGCGAGAAATATCTGGAGCACCATCACGATACTAACCGCGATAGCGGCAGGGACAGCAGGAATCCCGAAGAGCCGCACTCGGGTTCGCCAGAAGCGCACCGCAAAGAGCCCCAGCACCGCAAATATTGCCCCCGACGCACCAATAAGTGACTCCTCGGGGGGGGCGACCGGGAAAAAGGCATTGGTAATCAGCACGTGCGCCAGCCCCGCCACCAGTGCCCCCGCAAGATAGGCCACTAGATAGGCAAGGTTGCCCAGTGCCTCTTCAAGATGCACCCCGATGACATAGAGCGTGATCATATTCCCCAGAAGGTGGAAGAGATCGCTATGCACAAAAGCGTAGCTAATCAACGGGAGAAACTGAAGGTGCCCACGCATCAGCCCCCAGCTTTGCACGACTCTCTCCGAGATCACGAGCCCCTCTGTGGGGGATAGGTTGCCAAAGAAAATCACGGAGTTGATCGCCAGCAGGCCAAGGGTGACGAACGGGAAGTTCGCCACGCCAGCACGCCGCCGCCGTAGGGGCAGGATGGGCGTAAACAGCAAGACCACCAGAGCGAGCAGTAACAGCAGAGCCAGAAACAGCATGGATTGCTGTCTAGTATACAGCCTCACTCACAGGATTGCAGGGATAGAAATTGAGTCTGTCTAGCTTTTCCACCAGCCCGCAGGACTCGTCGTCTGGCGGAGCTGGGCGATGCTGCGCTCAAACTGGCCGGGGTCAGCCGGAGGGAAGAAGAAGAAACCACGACGGTGACGGATTCGATAGTGCCCCTGCGCGGTCATGGAGAAGGTCTGCTCCTTGGGGGGCCAGCACACCCAGCCCTCCATGACCAGGGTCTTGCGGCTTACCGGCTCGATACTCTCGATCTCGCTCCAGGGAATTGTCTCCGTGGGGGCCAGCAGGCGCTTGATGTGCACGCCATGCGTGTCGAGCTCCAGACGGAGAACACTGATCTTACGGAGCATCAGAAGAAACGCAAGCGGCCCCAGGAGCGCTAGGAAACCGCCGCTCGGGCCGGCGAAGAGCACGCTTCCCAGCCAACCAAACAGCGCCACCATCGCGAGCATTGTTAGCAAGAGGAGTGGGAAGGTGACTGCGGCATAGATCCAGCCAATCTTTAAGTCAGCCTGGTCACGGGGAGGCAGGTGGGGCTGGATAACGATACGCTCTTGGGACTGCCGGGCAGCTTGTTGTTGGATCATGCGGGTACACTTAAACGGATGCGAGCACTCATTTTTGACTTCGATGGAACGATACTGGATACCGAGACCCCCGAGTTCCATGCGTGGGAGAATATTTACCATCAGTGGGGGCAAATCCTCCCTCGTGCGCTGTGGCTCTCCGCGATTGGGCTCGCTCCCGGCGAGGCGACTTTTAATCCCTATACGCATCTTGAGGTGCTTTTAGGGACGCCTGTTGACCACGCGACACTGCGTGCGCACCGCCAGGCAGCGTTTATGACCGCGCTTCATGCCGAGCCCATTCGCCCCGGAGTCGTGACTGGCTGGAGCTGGCTGGGAAGCGTGGGCTACACATCGGGCTGGCATCATCGTCGCCACGGGACTGGGTACAGAGTCACCTGGAGCGATTGGGCCTGCGTGCGCACTTCGAGGCACTCTACACCAGCGACGATGTCGCGCGCGCCAAGCCTCACCCCGAGCTCTACGAAAAAACGGCGGCGCACTTTGGCCTGCACCCGAGGGAGTGCATCGCCATCGAGGACTCGCATCATGGAGTGCTCGCGGCCAAGGCCGCCGGGTGCTACTGCATCGCCGTGCCTAATCCCATGACCGCGACTATGGATCTCTCCGCCGCTGATCAGACCGTCGCCTCACTGGCCGAGCTTTCTCTGGAGACTCTCCTAGGGTAAGATAGGCCATGGTTTTCTCCGCCTGTGCCTTCGTCGCGCTTTGCCTAGCCGCGCCGCCCGCGCCTCTCACACTCACCATAGATGCCCGTGAGGTCAGCAAGCAAGTGGTTCATGTGACCCAGCGCTTTGCCGTGAAACCCGGGCCGCTGACACTGGAGTACCCCAAGTGGATCCCGGGGATGCATGAGCCGGTAGGGCCGGTGCAAAATCTGGTGCGACTAGTGTTCTCCGGCAAGGGCAAGCCGATCTCGTGGCGGCGCGATGGCTACGATGTCTATGCGTTTCAGCTCACGGTGCCTCCTGGAGTGAGTGAGCTTGAGGCGCGCTTCGACTACCTGCCCAAGCCCAATGACTCGGATGAGATCGCCTACGGAGTGGCGGCGACAGCGCAGCTTGCGGTGATCAATCCCAGCGCTCTGCTGCTTGCCCCGCGTGGCTCCGATCTGAAGACGACGCTACTTGCGCCGACACTCTTGCTGCCCGATGGCTGGCAGAAAGCGACTTCTCTGCCCACTACGCCGACAGTTTCCCTGGAGCGGCTCATGGACTCGCCGGTCTTTGCGGGGCGGTATCTGCGGCGCTTTGCGCTCCCCAGCCCCGATGGCGTCCCCCACACGCTGGCCGTGCTAGCCGACACCGACGAGGTCGCGACTCCCAATGCACATACCCTGAGCTGTATGCAAAAGCTCGTCACCGAGAGCGCCGCACTCTTCGGGGCACGGCACTACGACAAATTTACGTTTCTGCTGGCACTCACCAGTGGCTTGCCCCAGTACGGGCTAGAGCATCATGAGTCCACGGTCAATGTGCTGCGGCCCAACGCGCTAGGCGACGGCACGAGCACGCCAGGGCAGTGGAACGCGAATTTGTTGCCCCACGAGTATGTCCATAGCTGGAACGGCAAGCACCGTCGCCCGTA
>NZ_JAYUPA010000852.1:0-3120 GCF_043760365.1 Armatimonas sp. | reverse complement strand
AGACCACACTCAGGTAAACATCATTTTCCGGGTCGATGATTGCATCACGGTATTCCGAGGGGAGCTGTGGATCTTGGCTGAGAAACCAGAGAAAGATGTGGGTATCCAGAAGAAGCTTCATTTGCCTTCAAAAGCATCCAAAATCTCGTTGGGTAGGGGAGCATCGAAGTCTTTGGGGACGACAAACTCTCCGACGCAGAGGCCGTAGGGGCGGGGTTCGCGGCGGTGGTTGGGTGCACTGGCGAAGCGTGACAAGACAATCACTTCGACCTTATCCCCCGGGACAAACGGCAGATGGGCCAAGGTCAGGCTGCCATCATCGGCAACAATTACTTCCTCGCGGTGTGCAGTCAACATGGTCTCAGTATATCCTGCAAAAATCTCCCCGTGTACGACTCAGTGCACGCCGCGACGGTCTCCGGCGTGCCTTCAACAACTAATGTCCCGCCGTTCTTGCCGCCATCGGGGCCAAGGTCGAGCACCCAGTCGGCGCACTTGATGATGTCTAAGTGGTGCTCAATGACGAGAACCGTGTTTCCAGCGTCTACCAGGCGATTGAGGCAGTCGAGAAGCCGCTGGATATCGGCGAGGTGCAGGCCCGTCGTGGGCTCATCTAGGATGTAGAGGTTCTTGGCACCGCGTTTGATCTTCGCCAGCTCGGTGGCGAGCTTCACACGCTGCGCCTCGCCGCCCGAGAGAATGGGTGCGGGGTGGCCAAGCGTGACGTAGCCGAGGCCCAAGTCCGCGAGAACACGGAGCTTATGGGCGATCTTTTTATGGCTCTCAAAGAACACCGCGCCGTCTTCGATACTCAGCGCCAGCACATCGGCGATGGTCTTTCTATTGAACAGAACTTCCAGTGTCTCGGCGTTGTAGCGGCTGGCTTTGCAGGCGTGGCACGGCGCTTCGACATCGGGCATGAAGTTGAGTTTGGTCGTGATCGTCCCCTCGCCACTACACTCTTCGCAGCGCCCGCCTTTCACATTGAAGCTAAAGCGTGAGGCCGTGTAGCCACGTTCGAGAGAGAGCGGCGTGGCAGCAAAGAGCTGGCGGATATCGTCGTAGAAGCCCACATAGGTCGCGGGGTTGGAGCGCGGTGAGCGGCCAATGGGGCTTTGATCAATTTCAATTACATCCCCGATTTTCTCGATGCCCGTAAGCGTATCGTGCGCCCCGGCCAGCACCCGTGAGTCGTATTTCTTGTTATAGAGCTGCTTGTGGAGAATATCGTTGATCAGGGTGGACTTGCCCGATCCTGACGCCCCCGTGACGGCAATGAACACCCCGAGCGGGAAACGCACGGTTAAGTTTTTGAGGTTGTTCTCCCGCGCCCCGGTGAGAGTGAGAGAGTCGGTACCGATAGTGCGGCGCTTGGTTGGCAGTGCAATCTCGCGCCGTCCCGAGAGAAACGCCCCGGTGAGGGAGTTCGGATTGGCGCAGAGCTCGGCAATCGTGCCACTGGCGACCACCTCGCCGCCATGAATCCCTGGCCCTGGCCCGATCTCCAGAATATGATCAGCGGCGCGGATCGTATCCGTGTCGTGCTCAACGACGATCACCGTATTGCCAATGTCGCGCAGCCGTCGCAACGTCGCGATAAGCTTCGCATTATCTTTGGGGTGCAGGCCGATGCTCGGCTCATCCAGCACGTAGAGCATCCCCATTAGCTCACTGGCGATCTGCGCCGAGAGCCGAATCCGCTGTGACTCCCCGCCCGAGAGTGTCCCCGAGCGCCGGGAGAGAGATAAGTAATCCAGCCCAATATCACACAAGAGTTCGAGCTGCGAAAGAATCGCCTGGAGGATCTGTTGCGCTGCCTCGGGGCTGCGGCGGGGCGGAGGCAGCGTGGTCAGAAACGTAGCGGCATCGGCGAGGGTGAGGTGGCTCAGGGCATGAATGTCCGTTCCACCAAACTTGATCTGGGTTCGTGAGCGGCGCAGACGCACACCCTGGCAGTCCGGGCACGTCGTCTCGACCATGACTTTTCGAAGCCAATCCTCAACATTGGAGTTAGCCTCCTGCTTCTGGCGATACCCCTTATACCAGCGCTCGATTTGGTTGGCCACCCCCGCAAACTTCTGCTTCTTGCCGATGCTCCGATCATCGCGCCCACCCGGCGGCTGCACCAGCGTGATCTCCTCGCCCCTGGTGCCCCAGAAGAGAATCTCTCGAATACTCTCAGGCAATTCCGCAAAGGGCATCTCTAGCGAGAAATTGTAGTGTGCCGCCAGCCCCCAGATAATGCGCCCATTATTGTTGTGCTTATCAATGTTGAACGCCTCTTTAACAAACGCGCCCCCCAGAATCGAGCGAGAGGGATCAGGAACGAGCAGACCCGTGTGCACTCGTAGGTATGTCCCTAGCCCCGAGCAAGTCACGCAGGCGCTCTCGGGCTCATTGAACGAGAAGAACCAGCCCTCACGCTCGATAAACGTCAGCCGGTGCTCCGGGCAACCAAAGCCCGTGTAAAACTTTGCCTCCAGCGCTTCGTCGTCGAAGCGGCAGCGCACAAAGCCCTCACCCAGCTTAGCAGCATCAGTAAGCGCCACTTGGAGCTGCTTCGCCTGGCTCCGCTTGACAATCAACCGATCCACGACTGCTTCTACCTCTAATTGAGCCTCTTCCTCCAGCGCCAGTTCGTCGGCTAAGTCCCGCAGCTCCCCATCAATCCGAACGCGGCGACAGCCCTTGGTACGGATCTCGGTGAACAGATAGCTCCACTCCTCGCCGTACACTTTTGCAACGGGCGCACAGAGCTCGACCGCAGTCCCCTCGGGGAGCGCCAGCAGGTGCTCGGAGAGCTGCGTCAGGCTCACGGTCGGGATGGGCTGCGCGCAGCGGAGGCAGTGCGCTTCGCCGCTGGTGGCATAGAGCAGGCGCAGATAATCCCCGATATCGGTCATGGTTCCAACCGTCGAGCGCGGGTTCTTTGTAATCGTCTTCTGCTCAATCGAGATCACCGGCGAGAGCCCCAGAATCGCGTCCACTTTGGGGCGGCTCTGCTGCTGCACGAAGCGCCGCGTCCAGGCCGAGAGCGACTCCATAAAGCGCCGCTGCGCCTCCGCATAGAGCGTGTCAAAAGCCAACGACGACTTCCCCGAGCCACTGAGGCCCGTCAGC
>NZ_JAYUPA010000851.1:0-3126 GCF_043760365.1 Armatimonas sp. | reverse complement strand
GGAGAGGTCAAAGACCCATGATATAATTCTTGCCGTAGCCGGAGTGATGAAATGGTAGACATGCGCGCCTCAAAAGCGTGTGGGGCAACCCGTGCGAGTTCGAGTCTCGCCTTCGGCATACTCTCTTCCCCCTAGAGGTTTTTTATGAAACGTCAGGTTCCCCCAATTGTGTTCTATGGCATTGTTGCCGTCGCGTTACTCGTGGGAGCCAGCCTGCTCACCAAGCCGGGCAACCCGGAGCTGCACAAAGGGGCTCTTATTGATCAGCCTGCTCCTGCCATAGAAGGCGAAACCATAGACGGCAAGAAAATCAGCCTTGCCGACTACAAGGGGAAAGTCGTGCTCATCAACTTCTGGGCAACCTGGTGCGGGCCGTGTAAACAGGAGCTTCCGACTCTGGTGGCGCTGAAGAAAAAGTACGGCGCACAGGGCCTAGAGATTATTGGGCTGGTCTCCAACGACAACTTGAAAAACGCTACAGACTACGCCAAAGACAACCAGATGGACTGGCCGCAGCTCACCGCGACCCCGGAGATGGGCAGTCTCTATGGCATCCGCGCTATCCCGGCCTCATTTGTGGTGAACCGCAAGGGGCAGATCGCGGCCACGATTGAGGGGCTGGTGGAGCCGGATATCCTAGAGTCTGAGGTCAAGGCGCACCTATGAGGACGCGCAAGGCCGTTATCACTGCCGCCGGACGCGGAACCCGAATGTTCCCCGCCACCCGTGCGATCCAGAAAGAGATGCTCCCGCTGGTAGACACGGATGGGCTGGTAAAACCCACTATCCAGATGATCGCCGAGGCGTGTGTGAGCGCGGGGATCGAGGAGCTGTGCATCGTGGTAGAGCGCGGCGGTGCGCAGGCGTTTCAAGAGCACTTCCGCGCCTTCACCGACGATGAAAAACAGGTCTTTGCCGGTAAGGGCTGGCTTCTGGCCGAGGGCGAGAAGCTGGCAGGCCTTGCGGAGCGCATCACGTATGTCGAGCAGCCCGCGCCCGAGGGCTTCGGCCACGCGGTCTACCAGGCAAAAGCCTTTGCCAGCGGCGAGCCGATTCTCCTCTTGCTAGGCGACCATGTCTACACCGGCGATCCGCTGGGGCAGATGCTCGCGGCGGGTGAGCAATCCGGCGGCTCGGTGACAGGTGTGCGCTTAGAACCCGAGAGCGGGGTGAGTGTCACGGGGATCATCAAAGGCAAGGCGACAGCGACGGCGGGCCTCTACGAGATTTTAGCACTCCAAGAAAAGCCGACGCTCGCCGAAGTTCAGGCGCTTAAGACCGACGGGCTGGCGGCAAATACCTACCTGGGCCATTTTGGGATTCATCTCTTTACGTCGGAGATCTTCGACTGCCTCGGGGAGCTGATCGCCACCAACACGCGCGTCAAGAACGAGTTCCAGCTCACCAGTGGTCAGGAGCTGCTCTGGAAGCGCAACCCGGACAACTATCGGGCACTGCTCGTCGAGGGCGAACGCTGGGACATCGGCCTCCCCGATGAGTACCTACGCACCCTGGCGAAGTTTGGGAGCCTGGGGCCGCACGCGAGCATACTCTCTTAAATCCCTGTCACATTTAGAGAGGCAGAGCCGTCTCTTGAGATGATGAAAAAAGTAACTCTCTTTCTCTTGGCAGCTCTTGCCTTGCCCTGTTTTGTCTCCCCCGCCCACGCCGATACCTCCGATCTCCGAGCACGGCTAGAGTCTTCAGGAGCGGCCACGGTGCGCCGCCTGAGTCCCTGCCGCATCAGTGGGCGGGGCCGGAGCTGGGCCAACGCCACGGCGATCTCGGTGGAGGGCGGGGCGGGCCTTGAGCGCAAGGACGGCATCTACCTCTACTTCCAGGACACCAAGTCCGATGTCAGCGGCGAATTCTTCCCCGGCGGCAAGACTGATGCCGTGGGACTCTACACCTCCTCGGCGTATCTGGACAACAAAGAAGTGGACGGCCTGCTCAAGTACCTGGATGCAACAATCCTGAAGTACCGAGAGATTCAGGGCAAAGACATGGGTCTCGTTAGCTACAGCTACGCCCTCGCCGAGGACGGCACGCTGGAGATGAGTGTGGTGGGTAAGCGCCAGGAGTTCTCGCTCTATTCTTCGGGCAAGTTGCTACGCGGTCAGTCGTTTGCGGTCGCCAACCGCCAGCTCAAAGTGACTCTGGTGGGCGTTGAGGAGTTCGAGAAGCTCCGGGACTATCTCAAGGAAAGCATTACCTGGCAAAAGTCGGTAAAGTAGGGCATGGATCGAAAACGAATCTGGGGGCTCGTGGCACTGCTGCCACTGGCCCTCCCGTTGCTGGCCCAAACCGGTAAAGCAGACAATCCAGCGAAAAACTATAAAAGTGGTAAGAACCTGTGTAATAACCAACCTCTCCTCCCCAACCCTCCTCTCCCGGGCACTCATACTTCGCTGGGAAAGGAGGGAGTTCTGCACCAATAATCCCCTTTCCCAAGGAGGAACGACTGCCCGGGAGAGGGGTAGGGGAGAGGTTTTTACACAGCTTCTAAGGCACTGCTTAAACAGCCCTTTAAGATGTCAACTGTGGTTTCGGGGCTCTGTCGTTCACTTACTCCTGAGGAAGAGAGGCAACGCAGTCAAAACCCTCACTTCAATCACTATGCTCAGGTCTATGTAAATATGACTGGCCAAGTGATGGCAGAGCGCTATAGTCAAGCATCGAAACGCTATGAGGGAAAATTAGATCAGCTTTTCAAAACAAATTCCAAAGCTTATTGGAAACTAGAACTAGAGGGCCGACGTGAAGAGAGATTTTGGACAAAGCTGACACCCTTTCCTGTAGGTACTGTGCTGGTAAAAGAGAAGTTTGATAACCCCAAGGGCTCGGGAACGCCGGAGCTACTGACAGCGATGGTAAAGCGCGAGAAGGGCTACAATCCGGCCTGCTATGACTGGGAGTTTCTGGTGCTCGACGGCAAGGGGGAGCGGGTTTTAGAGCATGGAAAACTGGTGAGGTGCCAAAGTTGCCATAGTGATAAACCATACAAACGCACTGATGGCGTTGCTACTCTTAGTCAGTGGAGGATGCCATTAGCCTTGTCCGGTTCTCGATAAAGCGTTTTTTCCAGGCGGAGTCTTCCATGTGGCGCACCCAGAGAATGTCGCCGTC
>NZ_JAYUPA010000850.1:0-8897 GCF_043760365.1 Armatimonas sp. | reverse complement strand
CGGTGACATCGGTGGAGGAGCTGGTGGCGATCCCAGAGATAGAGCTAATCGTGGTTTCGAGCTATAACCGAGATCATGCTCGAAACACAGTCACTGCTCTGGAAACAGGAAAGCACGTGGTTTGTGAAAAACCATTCGGGCTGAGCGTCGCGGAAGTGGACAGCATGATTGTGGCTGCCAAATCAGCAAGGAAGCTCGTGGTACCGTTCCAGAACCGGCGCTACGAAGATAGCTACATTAAAGTAAAAGAGATTATTTCCAGTGGTGTGCTGGGCAAGATCGTCCACATCCGCATTGCGCAGCACGGCTTCGGACGGCGCTGGGACTGGCAGACACTCTCGGAGTTCGGGGGAGGGCAGCTTTACAACAACGGGCCGCATATATTGGATCAGGCACTGGGCCTCTACGAAACCGTAGGCGTGGACGATGTCGAGAGCCTGGAGATCTGGAGTGATATGCGAAAAACCCTCGCGTCGGGCGACACGGCGGACCATGTTCGCGCCACCCTGCGCCACCCCGATGCCTTCACACTGGACATCGAGTTTGCCGCGACCTGTCCGTATGGCCAGGACAAGTGGTTAGTGATGGGGACGTCGGGGGGACTCAAGGGCACCAGTAACAAATTGGAGTGGAAGTGGGTGGACTGGAGCGCCCATCCTGCGCGTCCTGTGGAGTGTGCCTCAACCCCAGATCGCTCCTACAACCAGGAAAGTCTGGAGTGGCAGAGCGCCAGCTACGAATGCGAAGAGAGCTTCGAGTGTCTTCAGGGCGCGTTCTACTCGGATCTGTGGCACTCAATCCGGCAGAACGAACCACTTACAGTGACTCCAGCGAGTGTCCGCAAGCGCATCCGCTTGCTAGAGCGAGTTCGAAGGTAACAAGCACAAAAAGCCTCCTCGCCAAACGGCAAGGAGGCTGATTCGTGAGGTTTCCCCGATTCTAGGCGCGGCGGCGGCGTGCAACAACACCAGCCATCATTCCAAGCCCAAGGAGAGCCAGAGTGCCTGGCTCAGGCACTACGGGGGAAGTGGCAACAAAGCTAGCAGCTCCGTAGCGCCCGACTATTGGTTCATTTATTGTTGGAAGGGAGTTGGCAGTCCCAGAGAAAGCACTTGTACCGTAGCTGACAGTTCCTGAAAAAGTATTGAGCGTGAATGAACTTGGATTCCCCCCAGAGTTGAAGTTCATATCAGTGGCGTTGTAGCCGTAGGCAAAAAGCAAGTAGTTACCAACGGGCAGCACCGTCGGGCCAGTACCTTTAAAGGTAAAGGAACCTGCACCCGGGACTCCAGGAGCAGCTTGGGTAAAAGTGGTCTGTGTGAAAATCGTCGTGTATGTTGCATCGCTGATTCCGACGGTAATTGTGGTACCCGCCCCGAAACCTGCGACCAACCCATCAAAAGCACCAAGTGCAGAAACCGTAAGAGGCGCACTTGAGATGGTGAAAAACTGTCCCAAAGTTCCGCCAAAATTCTGATTGCCAGCAACAGCACCTACAGAACTGAATGCAAATTGTGCGGAAGCTGTCTGTGGCAAACAGGCCAGAAGGCCAACTGCTAAAACACTTCCAACTCCGCGTAAAGATAATCGCATAACAAACCTCACTTACATTTTCAATAGTAGAATTTTTAGTTAGGAGTGCATCACTTGTGATCCACTCCAGAATCTCAACAGGCCTAGGGGTTTAACCTCAAATCTTCACATCTCATAGTTTCCCCGTAGATGGCAAAGTTTGCCTGTGGAAGTATTCTACCCCAAAATGTAAAAAACAACACCTATTGTCGGTAAACCAAAATTAAAATTTAGAGGGGAAGTTTTGCGGTTTTGGTTTCATGAATCGGGTACAACCAGAGTTATGCGAATTGGCGTTACCGTTCTCACCCTCGGGCTATGTGTTCTGGCGCTTGCACAGCCGCCCTCACTCGGCACGGGGCCCCTCCTCAGTCTCCATGACTCCCGTGAAACGCACCTCAAGAATGTTCGTCAGCTCACTTTTGGCGGTCAGAATGCTGAGGCCTACTGGAGCTTCGATGGGAAACGTGTGGTCTTTCAGCACATGCAGGGGAGTGGTGATGCGGATCAGATTTATACGATGCGTCTTGATGGGGGGCAGCGCAAGCGCGTCTCTACAGGGAAAGGACGTTGCACATGTGCCTACTTTCTCAAAAACAATAAAGAGGTGATCTTCGCCTCTACCCATGGCTACAGTGCCGCCGTCCCGCCGGAGCCCGATCGCTCGCAGGGCTATGTTTGGCCGATCTATCCCTACTACGCGATCTACAAGGCCAACGCCGATGGGACGAATCTTCGTCCGTTGTTTCCCGCTAAAATCGAGCCTGGGAAAGAATGTGGCTACAACGCGGAGGCGACCGTCTCGCCCGATGGTAAGCGCATCATTTTCACGTCCACACGTGACGGCGACCTAGACCTCTACTCCATGAAGATTGATGGCACGGACTTGAAGCGTCTCACGAATCGGGTGGGATACGATGGCGGTGCTTATTTCTCGCCTGATAGTAAAAAGATCGTCTGGCGCTCCAGTGTTTTGGCCGATGATAAAGCTATTCTTGACTACCAGCGCTTGCTCAAGCAGAATCTAGTACGTCCAACCTCTATGGAACTCTGGGTGGCGAATGCCAATGGAACCAACCCAAAGCAGGTGACTCAAAACGGAGCCGCAAACTTCGCGCCATTTTTCACGCCTGATGGTAGAAAGCTGATCTTTGCTTCCAATGTTGATGATCCCAAGCGTCGCACTTTTGAGCTGTATCTCATAAACGTAGATGGTACGAAAAAAGAGCGTGTCACCTATGGGCAGCAGTTTGACTCGTTTCCGATGTTCTCTCCTAATGGCAAGCAGCTTCTTTGGGCGAGCAACCGACATGGTAAAGACCACGAGACTAATATTTTCGTTGCGGACTGGGTGAAGTAACCCCATAAAACTGCCAATAATCGGGGTATGTTGCGACGAAAATTTGTGGTCTGGGGGGCACTGGCGCAGGCAGCCGTTCTGGAATCAGTGCGCCGTAAGGATCTCTACGTGGCGATGATTCTCTCGTTCTTGATGATCGGGATGGCCGCACTCGTGGGGCGCTTTGGCGTGCAGGGACTGGATATCTTTCTGAAGAGCGCTACACTGACCGTGATCAACCTGCTCTCTGTCATCTTGACGATCGTCTTTGCGGCCCGGCAGATGCCCGAGGAGATCTCACGGCGGACGATCTACCCGCTCCTAGCTCGCCCCATCTCACGCACGGATCTACTCATCGGAAAATTTTTGGGAGTCTTTGTGCTCTCCGGGATAGGGCTGTTGACCTTTGCGTTAATTGGGTGGGGGGCACTAACGGCGTATGGACTCCATCCGGGAGCGATATTCTGGCAGTATCTAATCCTGCGCCTTTTTGTGCTGATGCTGCTCTCTGCGGTGACGATCACGATCTCGGTGTTTCTCACTCCCCAGGCGACGGTGACCATTACGTTACTGTTGGCGGTGGGCTCCCAGGCATTCTCTCAGTCCACTCTTCTGCTGGATAAAACCAGCCAAGGGATGAGTCAATTACTTCTACGGGGCTTCTATTTTTTACTACCGGAGCTGAATCTTTTCGATCTTTCTGGGAAAGTTAGCCACGGCTGGAAACCGGTGCCTCCGTGGGTGCTAGTAGCGCTGCTGGGCTACGCTCTACTGCACTGTCTGGTCAGTCTGATGGTGGGGGCGATGCGCTTCAAGAAAGTAGCACTATAGACTATGAGAAGCGAGCTGGCTATCGGAACACTGTGCGTCACCGCACTGGTGCTAGCGGGGAAGATTGGGCAGAGTGTTCAGCCACAGCTCAAAGCGCCTGTGGGGCTGACCCTCCATCAGCAAGAGGCACTGGAGGAGTCGGCAGTCGCTTCACTTTTTGGCGAGTTTCGCGCCTCTATAGCGGATTTTCTCTGGCTGGAGTCGGATCGCTATCTGCATTTTGGTGTCGGGACCCGGGGGCGGCTGGATTCAGAGAAGAAAGACAAAAAAGTAGGAGCAGTACAGGGGCAAGCTGCCCACGATAGCCACCACGACGAGACCACTATTGTTCCCAATGCGGAGGCCGACTGGCGGGGAGTCTTGGGCAGTCTGGAGCGCCAGACTCAGCCCTACATGGACATGTCTCATCATGAGGAGCGGGATGCGAAAGAAACGATCCCTCTTTTTCGCTTGATGACCTGGACGAACCCACACTTTGTTCAAGGCTATGTTCATGGCGCGATGCAGATGGCACGAGTGAGCAAGAAGCTTCCCGAAGCACTGGCTTTTCTCCAGGAAGGCGAGAGAAACAACCCGGACAGCTTGTCCATTCAGGCCACCCTCTGTGAACTGTATTTTGTTCGTCTTGGAAAACTTGCGGAGGCACTTGCTCATGGGAATAAGGCACTCCTGCTCTTCTCCCAGAAAGACCCTAAAACCCTCAGCCGGGATGAGGAGGAAGATGTTAATAATGCCTTCCGGTGGCTTGTGCTGATCTACCGTGATCTGGGGGATGCACGGCGTAAAGCAGGGGATACCAGTGAGGCTCAGCTGCTCTATGCGCAGGGGCGCCACTTGGCGAGTGCGTGCCTCCAGTACTACCCCGAGGATCCGACCGCCATCAAGTTCTTACGTCGTTTCACGGGTAAGTAGAGACAAACTCTTGACAAGAAGGCATCTGTAAGCTAGAATATCCTGTGTCGGCCTGTTACCTGGTTGGGCGAGTGGTGAAATGGCAGACACGCTGGTCTTAGGAACCAGTGCCGCAAGGCGTAGGGGTTCAAATCCCCTCTCGCCCATAGCCGAGCGGGTATAGTACGCGGGAGTAACTCAGTGGTAGAGTGTCACCTTGCCAAGGTGAAAGTCGAGGGTTCGAATCCCTTCTCCCGCTCTTCGATCTAATCCAAAAGACCGAGGTAGGGTACTGGAACGGCAACGTCTCCAGTACCCTTTTTGTTGACTAACCAAAATCTATAAATTTTTAGGAGTGAAAATTCCACCGATGCAGGTGACGACTGAGCAGCTTGACCCCTGCAAGATCGCGCTGACGATCTCCGTTCAACCGGAGCGAGTCGAAGTCGCACGAAAGAAAGCATTCCAGCAGGCTGTTAGCAGCCTGCAGCTTCCCGGCTTCCGCCGTGGAAAGGTGCCTCCCCATATTGCCAAGAACTATGTTGATGAAGCACGCGTCAAACAGCGCGCTGCGGAGTCACTGGTTCCCGATGCCTACCGCGATGCCCTCGTCCAAACGAGCGTGGAGCCATTCGCCGAGCCGGACATGGAGTTTGTTTCCATGGATGATGGCGAGGCATTTATCTTCAAGGCCCTGATCCCTCTGCGCCCTCAGATAACTCTGGGGCTCTACAAAGGATTGGAGCTAGAGCGCCGCAAGATCACCATCACTGACTCGGATGTCGAGAAAGAGCTGGAGAGCGTGCGGGGGCGCTATGCCGAGTACCCGGAGATTGAGGATCGGCCTTCCCAGACCGGTGATTTCTTAATGGTGGATCTCACGGCCATTGTTGAAGGGCAGGATCTGCCGGAACTTGCGGAACCCAAAGCGACCATGATCGAGGTGGGGAAGAACATTCCTGATCTGGATGCTGGCCTGGTGGGTCTTAGCAAAGGCGACACCAAAACGATCGAGGCGACCTACCCTGAGGCTTTCGAGAACGAGGATCTCCGCGGGAAGCGGGGAGCCTTCACGGTTGCGGTGAAGGAAGTGCGCTCCCGCGTTCTCCCCGAGCTGACCGACGAGCTAGCCAAGCGGTCTCGCCCCAAGGTGGAGAGTGTGGAGGAACTTCGCGTTGATATCCGTGAGCGTCTGGAAAAAGACGCCGAGCAAGCCAGCGAGAACGAGATCGAGTTCCATCTAGTCAGCAAGATTGTCGAGACCAGCCAGATCCACTTCCCCGAGGTGCTTTTGCGCGCCGAAGTCAATGCGGAGCTCCAGCAACTCTCGCAGACACTGGAGCAGAATAAAGTCACACCAGAGCAGTATCTAGCTTCAATCGGCAAGAGTGTTGAGCAGCTTCAGGGCGAGATGGCGGTGGGAGCAACCCAGCGCATCAAAAACTCCCTGGTGCTCTCCGAGGTTGCCCGTACCGAAAGCATCACCGTCGAAGAGGCGGATGTGGATGCCAAGCTAACGGAGCAAGCGGAGCAGGCCGGAGTGAGTGTCGCGGCGGTGCGTGCCTACGTGGAGTCCCAGGGAACCCTGGATCGCTTCCGGGATCAGGCACTTACCGAGAAGATCCTAACCTATCTTAAAGAGATTAGTAAGGTCTCCGAGCGAACTCTCACGACAGCCGAGCTTGAGGCGGAAGAGGCGGCCAAGGCGGAAGCGCCCGCCGCTTTAGAAGCCACCGAAGAAGCCAAGCCCAAGAAACGGGCTGCCACCAAGAAAAAGGCTGAGGAGCCCGCCATTGAGGTGGCCCCTGAAGCCGAGGCGGCACCGGCTGTTGAAGAAAAGCCAAAGCGACGGACAAAAAAGACGGAAGCGGAAGCCCCCGCCGAGTCCTAATATGAAAAGAGAAGTGGCCCTGTAACCCAGGGCCACTTGAGTAGGAATACCTATGCCACTGACGATTCCTGGCGTTATTGAACAAGATGCACGCGGCAGCCGCGAGCAGGATCTATTTTCCCGACTTCTAAAAGACCGCATCATCATCCTCGGTGAGGAGGTGGATGACCAGCAGGCAAGTATTATCGTAGGATCACTCCTCTTTCTGGAGAAGCAAGACCCCGATTCCGATATTGAGTTCTATGTCAATTCCCCAGGCGGCTCGGTAACGGCAGGTCTTGCCATCTACGATACGATGCAGCTTCTGCGGTGTGACGTGGCGACGATCTGTATGGGAATGGCTGCCTCCATGGGAGCAGTGCTTCTCGCGGGGGGAACCAAGGGCAAGCGCTTCGCCCTTCCCAATGCTCGCGTGATGATTCACCAGGTGAGCGCGGGCTTCCGGGGAACCGCAGGCGATATTGATGTGCAAGCCCGAGAAATATTAAAAACAAATGATCAACTGGCGCGAATATTGCAGAAGCACACAGGTCAGGATCTAGACAAACTCAAGCACGATATCCAGCGCGATTACTTCCTCTCCGCAGAGGAATCCGTAGCGTATGGGCTGATTGACGAAGTCCTGGTTCGCGAAAAACGCTAATACAGGCGTAAAGGGTTTTGAGGTGCACTGCCCTCTGGCTCGCCTACCTGTGGCGTGAAGGGGGCGTGGATGGCGCGTATTGGTGGTTATGATCGCCACGACAACCGTTGTGTGTTGTGTGGTAAAAGTCGCGAGCAGGTTCGGAAGCTGATTCTGGGAGTTCATGGAGGGGTCTGCCTCGACTGTGTTGGGCTCTGCAATGACATCATCCGAACGGAGAGCACTCAGGACGAGGCTCTGCCAGTAGGGCATCTGCCAAAGCCGCGCGATATCCATCGGCAGCTCTCCAGCTATGTTGTCGGGCAGGAGCGTGCCAAGCGTACTCTTGCTGTGGCCGTCTACAACCACTACAAGAGAATTAACGCACCCTCCAGTGATGTCGAGCTGCAAAAGTCCAACATCATGTTGCTCGGACCGACGGGCAGTGGGAAGACACTTCTCGCACAGACTTTGGCACGCATTCTCAACGTCCCCTTCGCTATCGCCGATGCGACGTCACTGACGGAGGCTGGCTATGTGGGGGAGGATGTCGAGAATATTCTGCTCAAGCTAATCCAGGCGGCAGACAATGGCGACACCCTGCCCAATGTTATCAAGCGTGCGGAGCGGGGCATTATCTATATTGATGAGATTGACAAGATCGCCCGCAAGTCTGACTCTCCCTCGATAACCCGTGATGTCTCCGGCGAAGGGGTGCAGCAGGCTCTCCTCAAGATTCTTGAAGGAACTCTTGCCAATGTCCCGCCCCAGGGAGGCCGCAAGCACCCACAGCAGGAATATGTCCAGATTGATACCACCAATATTCTCTTTATCTGTGGCGGTGCCTTCGATGGGCTCGGTGAGATCGTCGAGCGGCGCTGCAACCGGAAAAGTGTGGGCTTCCGTGCCAGTGTGGCGGCGCAGGTAGAGTCCATTGAAGAGGATCCCTTCTCGCATGTCACTCCTGAAGATCTCCAGCGCTACGGTCTGATCCCTGAGTTTATCGGACGCCTTCCCGTGCTGGCCGCTCTGGCACCGCTTAATGAGGCCGCGCTGGTGCGGATTTTGACCGAGCCACGTAACGCGCTTACGCGGCAGTACCGCCGCTTCTTTGAGCTCGACGGGGTGGATCTCAGCTTCACGGCAGATGCCCTCACGGAGATCGCTCGCCAAGCAGTGAGTCGAGGAACCGGGGCGCGTGCACTCCGCACCATTATCGAGGAAGCAACACTAGACATCATGTACGAAGTCCCTTCCCAGCGCGACATCGAAGAGATCGTTGTCACTGAAGAGACCATCCGTGACAAGAAAGCGCCTCATATCCGCTACTTCGAACGTGCTGCTTGAGTATTTGATTCAAACTCTCACGGAGGGATAATAACAATGCCAGCTTTTGACCGGCTCAATGAGGGCTCAAACGATGCCCCGCGCTTGCGGGTGCAGCAGACTTTCTGGGGAATGATCAAGCTCCCCATGAATGCGGAGACGGAGTGGACGCTTGATGAGAAGTTTGCGCGTTGTAAAGACGCCGGACTGGAGGGTGTGGAGTGCTGGCTCAGTGATGACAATGAAAAAGAAGTCATTGAGGCACTGAAGCGCTACGGGTTGCGGCTCGCGCTGGGGCACCGACCCTTTAAGCTTGAGGACACGCAGAAGCTGATCGAGCGTGCCGTGCGAGTTGGGGCAGACTACGTGATGGCCCAGCCCGCCGATGCCTACACGCCGGTAGATATCGTCGCAAAGCTTGTGAC
>NZ_JAYUPA010000849.1:0-3132 GCF_043760365.1 Armatimonas sp. | reverse complement strand
ACGGGCTTGCCTTTCATCACTGTCAAAGCCCCCGGCTTTAGCCAGGGGATAAGTTACGGGAGGGCCTCGTAGAGCGTGAGGGTGCCGTCGGTGCGCACGAGCAGCAGAAACGCACCATCGGTAGTGGAGAGGGTTTCCTGGATGGGCGCGGCGCGGGGAAGCGCGAGCCGCCAGCGGGTCTTACCGTCGCCATCGAGTACAAAGAGCGCCCGGTCTCCATCGAGGGCCGTCACCCGCTCCCCCAGAGCGGAGAGCGCGGCCAGTCGTGGCAAGAAGAAGCGTCCGCCTTTTTCCTCGCCGCGTGGGGTACCGTCGCGGTTGAGGAGGAGCAGCCTCGCCTCGCCGCCTCGCTGGGTCTCAAGGAGATAGGTCAGAGCGATGCGCTGGCCATCGGCGGCGACGGCCACTCGTGCCTGTTTTCCTGGGATCCGTTTTTCCCAGAGGCGCATTCCCGAGTCCATGTCGTAGCCGGTGAGCTGTAGGTCTTTCTGGCTGCGCCGTGGCAGCCGTCCTGAGAGACTCACCGCAGTCGCCCCATCGGCGGAGACCTGGACATCCTGCCAGCGTGCCGGGTCGGAGTCGCCGTAGGCCCAGCCGCCGAGCCGCCGGACACCTGCGGGGAGCCAGGTGCCTGTGAGCGCTGCGGTACCGTCGGTAGAGAGCGCAAGTGTCTCGGGCAGGGCACTGATATTCCAGGTGGTGGGGGGCTGAGGGGTGAGCAGAGAGAACGCGATAATCTGGTTGGCACTGGTGCCACAGAACGCACGGCTGCCATCGGGGGTAGCCATCAGGCTCCAGAGCGTGCCCGGAAGCGCAAAGGCACTCGGCTGCCCGGTTTTGGGGTGAAGAACCCAGACCTTTTGTACTGCGGGGTTGTAAAGTGCTCCTGCCAGCACCCGCCCTCCACGTACAGCAGTGACTCGGTTTGCCAGAAGCAGTGGGGGGCTACTCCAGAGAGGCGCACCCGTCCTCGCGTCGAGAGATTGAACTTGCCTCTGGGCAGTGAGTAGCGCCACCCCGCCATCCGGAGCCAAGCTGAGTGAGAGGGGCGAGGGAAGCACTCTGCTCCAGCGTGCTTTCCAGCGGGGGCGGTTATCTCCCTGCCCTTGTGTGAGCAGAGGAAGCGGTGTCGGCGTTGGGGGCATTGTCTGTGGGGGGGGGACTGCGGGAGGGCATGGGGCACGAAGACGTCCCAGCCCGACTCCCAGCGCCAGCGCCAGCAAGCCTCCTCCCCCGAGCAGCAGTAGCCGTCGCCACATCATGCCCTCTCGATAAAAGCACGGTGTAGGCTGGGATCTTCCGTGAGCTCGGGGTGGAAAGCGGAGGCAAGGATATTTCCCTGACGCACCAGCACGACTCTGTCTTCGTAGCGGCCCAGCACTTCCACGCTCGGCCCCCACTCGCTCACGTACGGCGCACGGATGAAAACACCGGTCACGGGGCCAAGGCTTGTCTCGATACGTGCCTCAAAGGAGTCTATCTGTCGCCCGAAGGCATTTCGCGCCACGCCAATATCCAGTAGACCCAGCAGCGGCTGCCCGCCTCGTTTCTCGCCCTCGGTGATGCGTTTCGCCAGCAGAATCATCCCCGCGCACGTTCCCCAGATGGGTTTTTGAAATGCCTGAATGGCCTTATCGAGACCGAAACGAGCGAGGAGATACCCTATCGTGGTGCTCTCGCCCCCGGGCAGGATCAAGGCATCGGCTGTGGCAAGCTCGCCTGGAGTGCGCACTTCAAAGCCCTCACCGCCCGCCGCAACAATGGACTTAATATGCGCCTCGTAGTCGCCCTGGAGCGCTAGAACACCGATTCGTTTACGTATCATTGCGTCTTTTCGCTTTCCAGTCCGCGAGGGCATCCACCACATTTTGAAAGGCCAGCTCACTCGGGATGTCGCCTGGGGCAAACCAGCCCAGCTCCGCCATATCATCGGAGGCGAGCGCCTCGCCGGAAGTCTCAAGCACGCGGCACCAGTAGAAGATATTAAGCGTGTGTTCCCGTGGATCGTCGCCGTACTGGTCCATGTAGAAGCCTAAGAGCGCAATCGGCTCGACTTGCAGGCCGGTTTCCTCAAGCAGCTCGCGCACAAATCCCGCCTCGGGGTGCTCTCCGGGCTCCAGAAACCCGCCGGGCAGATCCCAGAGGCCCTTAGACGGGGCGATGGCGCGCCGCCCGAGCAGCACGCGCCCCTGGCTGTCCTCGACCACGCCGCCCGCTGTGGGCCGGGAGTTGTTCCAGTAGATAAAGCCGCAGGAGTCGCACACCCGGCGCTCCGCGTCTTTATCGGACGGGAAGCGCCGGGTGCTTAGCTCCGCTTGGCACTGGGGGCAGTAGTGGTAGTGCCGAAACATCTACCAGCCGCGCTTGTCGAAGCGCTCACCATCAGGGATCGTGCGGATATCTATGCCCACCATCGGCTCGCCCAGACCCTCCGAGACTTCGGCGAGCTTGGCGTAGTCTTTGTAGAACGTCACGGCATCCACGATGCGCTTGGCGCGCTGTGCGGGATCACCCGACTTGAAGATGCCGCTGCCCACAAAGACCGTCTCCGCGCCCAGATGCATCATCAGAGCGGCATCGGCAGGGGTCGCGACGCCACCGGCGGAGAAGTTCGGGACGGGGAGCCTGCCCGTCTTTGCCACTTCCAGCACCAGCTCGTAGGGCGCTTGCAGCTCCTTGGCCTCGTTCATCAGCTCGGCTTCGTCCATCGAGCGTATCCTGCGGATGCCGCCCATCAGCGAGCGCATGTGGCGCACGGCCTCGACCACGTTGCCCGTCCCGGCCTCGCCCTTGGTGCGGATCAGTGCTGCGCCCTCGCCGATGCGGCGTAGTGCCTCGCCAAGGTTGCGGCAGCCACAGACAAACGGGACGCTAAAGTCGTGCTTATTAATGTGAAACTGCTCGTCCGCCGGGGTCAGCACTTCGGACTCATCCACATAATCTACACCCAACGACTCTAAAATCCGCGCCTCGATAATATGCCCGATGCGCGCTTTCGCCATCACGGGGATGGTGACTGCGGCCATGATCTCCTTGATCATCTTGGGGTCGCTCATGCGCGCCACGCCCCCGTCTTTGCGGATGTCCGCCGGGACACGCTCTAGGGCCATCACGGCGACCGCGCCCGCTTCT
>NZ_JAYUPA010000848.1:0-3132 GCF_043760365.1 Armatimonas sp. | reverse complement strand
GCGTGACTTCGGCCATGCCCATTGGCTTGCGCTTGGACGAGCCTGCGAAGATCACATCGCGTGCATTCGTTGCACGCAGATTAGAGGCTTTTTGCTCCCCCAAACACCAGACCAGCGCGTCGAGCAGATTGGACTTGCCCGACCCATTAGGCCCGACAATACACGTCACGCCAGGGACGAACTCAATCTCCGTCTTATCTGCGAACGTCTTAAAACCATGGAGGGTCAACCGCTTGAGGCGCATAAACGTTGCATTCTACCATCGTCAGACAACAAATGACGGTATAATTTCTTGAGTGAGGTAAACATGCTACAACAAGAAATGCAAGCCCCTCCGTTGACCTGGGCACAAAAGACACTTCTGCTCCTGCCTGCGCTCGCAGGAGTTCACATTGCCTACTACTACGCTGCCCTTCCCGACAAGATGGCCTCTCACTTTGGCCCCTCAGGACAGGCGGATGGCTGGATGAGCAAGCTCAGCTTTGCGATTTTTTATCTCGTACTCGTTGGAGTGTGCTCGCTACTTTGGGCGGGCATGGGCTGGCTTCTCAAAAAGACGCCCAATGACATGATCAACCTGCCCCATAAAGAGTACTGGCTCGCCCCAGAGCGCCGCGAGCAGACTCTGAGTCGTATGGCACACCAGATGTCGGTCTTTGGAATCGTGACCATCACCTTTCTGATTGCCGTGATGCACACGACGTTTCTCGCGAACCTACGAGGCGACGGTCAGCTTGGGCCTCTGTTCTTTGTCTACTTCGCTGGCTTTATGATATTCACCGCAATTTGGACAGTCCAGATGGTTCGCGGCAGCAAGATCCCCGATATGTAAGCGGGGATTTTAGTCAGACGGTGATCTGTACCCGTTTACCCGTTGTGGCGGACTCGACTGCGCCGAAGACCATTGCGAGGCTCTTGATGTTGTCGTGGCACTCGCCCATAGGGATGGCTCCCGTGTCGAGCGCGTGCAGAAAATCCTCAAGGCTCCCCGCGATGCCACTAGAGACTTCCTCGGTGATGGACTCCTCTTGGGCTTCGGTAGTGTGGTGGAATCCCTCCGTGCCCGTGACTTTTGCGCCCTTGAGTGTGCTATGCCCATCCCAGAGCGCCGTGCCATGCGCTCCGACGGCGCGCCAGTCGCACTCCCAGCTAGAGTGCAAGCCCTCCGCACACCACGAGCCTCGGTAGGTGAAGCGCAGCCCATTTGCCATCTCGAATAAGCACGTCGCGGAGGCCGCGCCCTTGTACCAGGACCACGCCGGATTAAACTCCTCCGCATAGACCGACACGGGATCAGCTCCTGAGAGAAAGCGTGCCTGATCGAAGCTATGAATCGCCATGTCAAGAAGCAAGACATGGTCCATTTCGTCACGAAATCCCCCGAAGTGTGCTCCAATATAGAAGTCCGCATTGAGGATTCCCAGCGGCCCACAGGTCTTCTCGATCAGCCGTCGGTAGGCCATTATGCGATTGTCGTAGCGGCGCGACTGGCTCACCATGTAGAGCTTGCCAGATTTTTCGCTCGCTGCCACCATGGCCCGCGCTGCCTCCATCGAGTGTGCCATCGGTTTCTCGCCAATCACGGGAATGCCGTGTGCCAGCGCCATTAGCGTTACGTCATGATGGGCTTCCGGGATTGTCACGTCTACCACAAAGTCCGGCTGAACCTCAGCGATGGCGCACTCTAGCTCCGTGCCCGTCCAAGCCACGCTGAGTGCGTTCTTCTCAGCGGCAGCGGCGGCGGCCCCCTCGCGAATATCCACCCAGCCCGCAAGAGTCACTTGATCGGCGCGGGCGGCAAGGTTCTTCGCCCAGCCCTGGCCCATGCCGCCCGCGCCCACA
Source organism: Armatimonas sp. (assembly GCF_043760365.1). Taxonomy (GTDB): domain Bacteria; phylum Armatimonadota; class Armatimonadia; order Armatimonadales; family Armatimonadaceae; genus Armatimonas. The sequence continues at coordinate 1,290 of NZ_JAYUPA010000848.1, read as the reverse complement.
AGCAGTGCCTTCCTCACGACTTCTTCTCCCAGCCCAAATTAGGGTTCGTCTCAAACCAGCCCCTGACAGCATGTGGACAGCCCCGGATTCCCAGTGCGGTGGTGGGAGCGGCCCACTTTGCCGCGTTGGCGATCACGCGACGAATCTCCGGCTGGAAGTAGATCGGGTAGGTCTCGTGGCCCGGCGAGAAATAGAAGACTTTTCCGCGCCCACGGTTCCAGCAGCAGCCTGAACGGAATACCTCACCCCCACCGTAACTAGAGATAAAAACCAACTCATCGGGCTGGGGAATATCAAAAAACTCCCCGTACATCTCGGTCAGAGGAACCGTGAATACGGGTGGCAATCCCTCAGCAATTGGGTGTCCAGGCCGCACCGTCCAGACCCGCTCTAGGTCGTCGTCGCGCCAGATCAGCCCACAGGTGGTGCCCATGAGCTTTCGGAAGATCTTAGAGTAGTGCCCCGAGTGCAGTACAATCAGGCCCATCCCCTCTAAAACGCGCTTGTGGACTTTCTCAACAATGCCATCCTCAACTTTGTCATGGCCCATGTGTCCCCACCAAGTCAGTACATCCGTGCTATTGAGAATCTCATCCGTCAAGCCATGCTCCGGTTGATCAAGGGTCGCCGTGCGAACGGTGGTATTTTCCCCAAGTAGCTCGCGCAGACCAGCCGCGATAGCATTGTGCATCCCATCGGGATAGACTTTTTGCACCGCTTCGTGCTGCTTCTCATGGAGATTCTCTCCCCAAACGGTAACAGTCATTGTTTATTGTCTCCAAAGTAAAAAGCCCGGCACAGACGCGCCGGGCTTAGGTAGTTGCCCACTAATAGCGGACAAACGGCTTTTCCCAGCCTCCCTGGTGTGGGCGATTCTGAGAGTCTAGGAAGACGCCTGCCATGAGCATCAGCCAGACAAAGCCTAGAACAGCCCAGAGGAAGGTCAGCTTGGTGCTTCCTTTGACATTCATAAAGTTGCGCACAACCAAGTAGGCTTTAGCTGTCGCCACAATCATTGCGATCACAAAGTTAAGCCCTACTAAGCCGCTCGCAGCACTCAGATCAAAGTAGTAGAGTACCACTGTCACGATCAACAGAACAAATAGTATCCCATAAGTCAGCCAGTAAAGCGCAGGTTTGGGATGATGAATGACTTCAACTGCCGGATGAGCCGGGCTGTGTCCGTGTGTATTATCTGCCATCGTCTTTCCTTTACGAGATCAGGTACATCAGCGGGAACAGGAAGATCCACACGATGTCAACAAAGTGCCAGTACAGCCCTATCATCTC
>NZ_JAYUPA010000847.1:0-8914 GCF_043760365.1 Armatimonas sp. | reverse complement strand
AGCGGAAGACCCAGGAGCGATTGGCGATGTCGCCGTAGCTCTGCGTGTCTAAGTTGCCATTGACGCCACTATTTTGCGGATCAATGCGCGTGTCTTTGGCGTGGCAGTGAAAAAGTGCGCCCGCCTCACCGAGCTGACGAACGGCAGCTAGCGGGTCAATGCCTTGCCACCACAGATGCGACGGGTCAAAGTTCACCCCGATACGATCTCCCGCTACTTTACGCAGTTTCAGGAGCGTGTCGTTGTTGTAGCAGATAAAGCCCGGATGCATCTCGATGGCGAAGACCACGCCGTGCTGCTTCAGAAATCTATTTTGAGCACGCCAGTAGCGGGCGGCCACGCGCCACTGGTAGTCTAAGATCTCGCGAAACTCATCGGGCCATGCGCAGGTCACCCAGTTGGGATTTTTTGCGCGGGCGGAGTCGCCCGGGCAACCAGAGAAACCATTGACGGTCGCCTGGGGCATGATCCCATCGCCGTGCAGCGCTTCAGCCAGTAGGACAGCGTCTGTAAATACCTCGTGGTGCTCGTCCGCGATTTTTTTATTGGGGTGCAGCGGGTTGCCATGCACGGAGATCGCGGAGAGAATCAGCCCCCGGCTCTCGATGGCCTTCACGAGCTGCTTGCGCTTGCCCGCGTCGCCGATCAGCGCCTTGGCTCCCCCGAAATCATCCAGGTGACGGCTTCCAGGATAGGCACCACCACCCAGCTCCACGGACTGGATTCCGGCCTCAGCAATATAATCAAGCGCGGCCTCGATCGGGCGATCGTGGAACAGCGCGGTGAAGATTCCGATCTTCATGTGTCGTTTGTTTCCTTGGTGAAATTTGGCGCGCCCTGGGGCGCAAATACATCTGCTGCTCTTTTTCTACACCCGCAGGCGCTTCTCCTCCAGATCGAGCCGGTAGAGAATTTGGTTGTAGTTGTAGCGTGGGGTCGGGTCGGGGTTTCCGGAGAACGTGTTGACGTAGGTTCCTTCAAAATACACAAAGCGCCCTCGGTCGAAGTACGGGTGCTGGGTGACATTATAAAAATCCATCTTGTCGTGGGTGACGATCTGGACAGCACGCTCCCACGGCCCGGTCGGAGCTTTCGCCTCCGCGTACCAGACCTCGCCGACGTTCGAGGTTTTGCCAAATTTCTGGAGCACGATCATAACCCAGCGCTGCCGGTAGGCGTTCCAGAACACCGAGCCGCCGTGGTTCTGAACCGGCGCTCCCGTGAGAGCATCTTTCAGGTTGAGCTTCGGCTCGACGACTTGCTCGAAATTTTTGAGATTTTTCAGCGCCGCGAGTGTGGGCCGCACGCGCACGCAAGGCAGTGGCGCCCCGCCGTCGTAGGTGCCATAGAGCCAGCCCTCGTGGAGAAATGGATGACCCGCCAGTGGCTCGGGCTTAGTGGGGTCGAACTGAGCGACAGGCTCAAAGCAGGTTTTCGCATCGTTAAAGACGGCAAGGCCACGCTCGACACACGTCCCCAGATCCTTCATCCGGCTGTAGAAACAAACCAGCTTTTCGCCACTTTCAACCACCGCGAGTCCCGTGATCCAGACCGGGCCGGGGCCTTTGGGTTTCGGGAACATCGGACGGGAGAAGCCTGTTTTCTCGTCGGTGAAGTAGCGCAAGCGAATCGCTTCGTCGGGGTTGTCTTTGGGATTGGACGTGGCCCCCGAGGTGCCGAACTGACCGAGTGGGTACTCAGGACGCGCTGTATCGCCCCAGAACCAATACAGCTTGTTTTTATAGAGTGCCACAAGCACGGAGTCCTGGCCCATCACGCGTCCGTTAAGCTGCGCAATTCCCGCCGGGATGGGCTTTCCCAGAAGCAGTGAGTCTCGATAGATCCCCTCGCCCGTCACCCGGTAGAGCCGCTCCGCGAGATTCTTACGGGGGAGTTTGATGGTCGTCGTCGCGCCCACTTTTGGAGTGAGCACAATCCCCTGGTAGCCAAAGCCATCTTTGGGATAGTCGTAGCCGTGGCTCTTAATACCAAACCAGACTTTGGAGTCCATCAGTCCGGGCTCGTGAAATGCCACCCAGCCCGCGCTGTCGGTGATAAAGCGAAGGTCGCTGGTGGTGCGTAGCTCCACCAGCGGCACACCCCGCCCCGTGGCGGCATCCACGACGCGGATTCCAAAATACGGGATCAAAACGCCGCTTTCTCCCACTCGGTAAAGACGATCTCACTCAGGGGCTTTCGCTTGCGAACGGGGCTATTGTGACGCTCGCGCTGCTTCTCGTCATCGAGCAAATCCGCCTCGCCAAGATAGCCCAAAGCAATCAGGGACTGGGGCGCAAAGTCCGAGGGAAGGGCGAAAATCTCTTGCGCCTTGGCGGCGTCAAAGCCCCCCATTTGGTGCAAATAGAGCCCCGCGCTGGCTGCCTGTACGGTGAGCTGACCGACGGCCTGCCCGACATCGTAGGAGGCGAACCGGTTCTCACTGCCGTTGTAGGTGAATGTCTCCTTCGCGACCCCAAGAATGAGTATGGGCGCTTTGGTGGCCCAGGAATTACCTGCAACAAGAGTGCTCGCGAGCTTCTCAAAAGTATCTGTGGCTGTGGCTTTCACTCCCACAATAAAGCGCCAGGGCTCCTCGCCAAAGCACGATGCGGACCAGCGGGCGGCTTCAAAAAGCGAGAGCAGCAGCTCGGTAGGCACCGGCTTGGGATCGAAGGCGAGAGGACTCCAGCGCTGGCGCAAGGCACCGAGAATGGAGTGGTCGTTGAGTGTGGGCTTATCCATGCCGTTTAGGAAACCAAATCAAGACGTGGAGTTCCCGGGAACCAACGTCAGCCGTTTGCGTTCCTATAGATCGTGGCCCAACTTGCTCTGCGCCGAAAGGCAATGTTCTCCGCTGCCCATGCCTACTGGTTCCCAGATCGCTCCGATGAGGAGAACCGGGCACTCTTCGGGAAGTGGGCATCTAAGTGGGGGCATGGACACAACTACGATGTAGAGCTGACCGTTGTTGGAGAGCTCGACGAGAGCACGGGAATGGTGGTTAATATAACCGATGTGGATAAAGCACTCAAGCGGGCAATAATGCCCCTGCGAGACAAGCACCTGACCTACGAGGTTCCCCACTTCGCCACCCACCCTCCGACCACCGAGAATATCGTCTTGTTCCTAGCCGATGCCTTTGTCCGAGAGTTCGTGGATCCGGCGGCACGGCTCACTAAAATAACCGTGTGGGAGACCCCCACACTTTCCGCAACCCTAGATTTTCAGGAGAGTGACACCATGGTGGCCCTCACACGCTCGATTGACTTCGCCGCTGCCCACCGGCTCCATGCTCCGGGCCTTAGTGAGAGTGAGAACCTCGCAATTTTTGGTAAGTGCAACAACCCCAAGGGCCACGGCCATAACTACGGGGTAGAAATCACCGTGATCGGGGAGCCCGACCCAGCAACAGGGATGATCGTGGACTTACTAGCCCTAGACGCCGTACTGGAGCGCGAGATCATGGTGCGCTACGACCACAAGCACCTGAACGACGATACGGAAGATTTTAGAGAAGCGAACCCGACCAGTGAGAATCTGACGCTTGCGATCTGGCGACACTTAGAAAATAAAATTCCTGCACCGGCTCGCCTCCAAAAAGTGGTCGTCCGTGAGACGGATCGCAACTTTTTCGAGTACACCGGTCTATAATAGAACTAGCCTGCACGGTTTGTCGGAAACAACCAGCAGGCTTCAGAGAGGAAAATAAAATGTCAAAACCGACCCCCTCGCTCACTCCGTCCCCACGGATGTTCTTCCACGACTCGGATCAACCACCCCTGGCGCTCGTCGAGCGGCGCTACGATGCGGATTTCATTCCCTCAGCCGAGTACCGCGAGTCGCTCCCGGACATGACTCTGACGCGCAATGCGATCCAAGGGGCCAATGTCCCGATCCAGCAGGTCGGTATCTCTGGGTTTCGTCTGCCGCTGCGCTTTGTCGGCCAGGACGGTACTTCCCAGTGCCTAGAGGCACGGGTAATGGGCTCTGTTTCCCTGGAGGCCAACCTAAAGGGAATCAACATGAGCCGGATCATGCGGACATTCTACGAACACAAAGACGCCAGCTTCACCCCCGATACGCTCGGCACGATCCTTCAGGGCTACCAGGCGCAGGTTGGGGGCCTCAACGCCCGGCTCAAAGTTGACTTTTCCTACCCGATGCTCCAGCCCAGCCTGCGCAGCGGTCTGGTGGGCTACCAGTACTACACCGTCAGCTACCTGGCCAGTCTCGATGCGCGGGGGTCTCTGCGCCGCTTTATCCACTTTGACTTTGTCTACTCATCAGCCTGCCCCTGCTCCGCCGAGCTGGCCGAACACGCCCGTGCAACACGCAATATCTATGCGATTCCTCACAGCCAGCGCTCCAAGGCCCGGATACAACTAGAGCTGGCAGAGGGGGCAAGCCTGAGTGTGGAAGAGATCCAGCGCCACTGCCTCGGCGCACTCAAGACAGAGACTCAGGTCATGGTAAAGCGCGAGGATGAGCAGGCATTTGCCGAGCTCAACGGTGCCCACATCAAGTTTGTCGAGGACGCGGCACGGCTCCTCTTTGCAAGTTTTGATGCGGATAGGCGTATCAAGGACTTTGAGATCGCCTGTGCCCACCTGGAGAGCCTCCACAGCCACGATGCGGTTAGTGTCATCTGCAAAGGCGTTGAGGGTGGTTTTCAGGCAGAATTCACAAATTTTGAAAGTCTGATCTGTTAGGACGGGGAATCGTCCGGGGGAACATCCTGCGGAATTTATCAGTATTTCACGATAAGATAGACAGAATTTGCGCGTTTCGTCGTGCCGAAAGGATTCCGTGCGTATGTCCGTGTCCCCCGTGGACCCGTCTACTCAACCCCCCCCTCGCCTCCTGGAGCAGTTGCATGCTCTGGAGCTGACCTGCTCCAGTGCCACAGAAGCGGCACGTGCGTTGCTTGGTATCTGGAAGACCCAGGCGTACCATGCCAGTGTCGCTCTCGGACAGCTTGGCTCTACCGAGAGCCATTATGTTGCCACCAATCTAGGGATGCCTACCCAGCCAGATATCTCCGAAGGGGAGCACTTGGTTGCCGGGGCACAGGCACAGGAAGCGGAATTTGATCGCCTCTGTGTGTCCTACGACACCATGCATCGTGAGATGGCGGTTCAGGGGCGACAGGCTCTCAAGAACGGTGTCCGGTACACGGGCCGTGAGCGTGAGGAGGAGCTGCGAGATGCTCTCCGCCTGTTCAAAGGCGTGCTAGAAAACCCTATTGGTAGCCGCAATTTTGCGATCTGGTTCGAGATCGGCTGGATCCAGTGGATGCTTGGTGAGCCTCGTGAGACAACGATTGATAGCTTCTATCATGCGGCACGTCTGGCGGGCAACCAAGATTCGGCGTACTACGTGTCGGCCATCCGTCACCAAGCGTACCTTCAAGCGCAGCTGGGAAGCTGGGGGGATGCCTGGGGGTCTATTCAACGCGTTCTGAACATCACGGGTGACAGTGAGCCGCTTCTCTGGGTCGAGGCTGCACGTTATGCCCTTCGGGCGGGCCAGCGTTCCGAGGCGCAGAGCCTGCTGGATAGAGCCCTCGACCAAAGCCCCTCCAGTGCTTTCGCCCTCTACTCGGATCCCGACCTGGGCCCGCTCCATGCGGCGTGTGGGCAGACCATTGAGCGTTTCACACAGGCGGCACGGTCCGCGGCGGCCTACGAGCTCACCCGTCTGCAGACCGCGCATGAGACAAAGCCCTATCTTCTAAAAGCGCTTGGCCTTGAGATTACGCTGCCCCCCTCAACAGCGATCCCTGAGAGTATTGAGAAGTGTGGGCTTTTTGAGGCACACACCGTCGCGGCCGCAGCGCGACGTGAAGCGTCACAAATATTTGACCAGGTCATTGCCCTAATCCAAGGAGAGCAGGCGAAAGCCGAGGAGGCAGCTCGGCGCTTTAAGATTCAAATAGACCAGGCGCTCTCCGAGAAAACGTACTACGAAGGTAGCCTACGTAATATTGAAGAGCACGCACGCGAGTCGGGGTTTCAGTTGCACAGTTACTCCTTCAACAACCCATTTTTCCGTCGGCGCAACCAAAAGGCCGAGGATGCGCGTTTTGCCTACGAATCGTTCAAACAGCAGCTCGCTCAGTCCGAGGAGTTCTTAAAAAGCCACCTACCCGCTATGGAAAGTGCGTTTGACAAACAAGAGTATCGTCGCTCCCAAGTTGAGGAAGCGCTTGCCTGGGTCACCGCGAAGCGCGAGGCTTGAGCAGGGTGTAGCCTGAGTAGAACTCACGAATTGCCAGGCTCTGACCGGTTTTGGCATTCATCAAAGCCAGACGTATCATCAGCAGTGTCTGGCTCTTGCCTTTGCTTTTATCGTCCGGGCCACCCGTCTCCAGTGTAAAGGGGGAGACACTTGCAAGTACCGTACGCGAGGCGTCTAGATCCGTACAGGTCGGGGGGAACCCTGTGGCAACACTTGTCAGTTTTCGGCGGCGCAGTGTCTTGTTGAGCTCTCCACTCACCTTGCCAACAACGTTCCGAACGTCTTGCACCCGCGTCCCCTCCCCGAGTATTGCAACAAACGCAGCTTCATCGGCAGCGAGCACAACTTGGTTGCGTCCCTCGGCCCCCAGGATCGGTGGCTCCGCTGGATTACTCAGAGAACGCGAGGGTGTCCCGAGGAGAGTCTCACCGATCTGTGCAGTCACCAGGGGAACCATGACATCGAGCCCCGGCCCCTCGACACCACGACTGCCCCGGCATCCCGCCAAGCACACAACGACTCCCAGGGAAGCACATAGTAAAATTTGTTTCATTCTGAAACTATAGTACCCGAGTTCTCTCGCGATGATCCAATGGCAATCCTAGCAAAAAATCTATAGGTAATTTTTCGGGTTTTTGACAGCAGAATTACTAGTTTTTTCCCGTTCAGTGAACAAGAAGCAAGTCAAAACCAGTCATAGGCAGTATAATTACGTTGTAGGGGTAGATTATGAGAACTTTGGGAAAATTCACACTAAGCCTTGGAACGGGTGTCTTGCTCGTCGTTGTCAGCGTGGCCCAAACCAGTGACGGAATTGCCCCGCGCCTCCTCCCGGAGAGCCCCGTTCTGCCAGCCTTTCCTTCACAGCAAGTTCGCCCTGGCAGGGACCGTTTCAACAACGACCCTGCACTCACCACGGAGGCTCTGCTGGAGGCGCTTAAAACCAACAGAACTTTCCGTACCAATCTTTCCAGGCACTTTGGTATTCCCGAGGAGCGCACTATTGAGTTCGTCCAGGATGCACTGGTGCCACAGGTGCTAGATAAAGACACCCGCGTCATGAACTACGGGGTCACCAAAGCGGGCAAGATCTACGGCAAACGAACAACTCTCCGAAAGGGAACTCGTATCTGGGGTACCCGGGACGGTAAACCAATCTTGAAGTGGGACTGCTCAAATCCCCTGCTTCCTAAGGCACCTATACTCCGCTCACGCCCCACGCCCGCCCAGGTAAGCCGCACTCTCACGAACGGCATTTTGTCCGTACCAGCAAGTCTGCGAGAGCCAGGCTTGCTGGATGCGCCCCCTGGAATCACTCTGGCAACGGATCTCCCGATCGAGCCGATTTTCCGTCCGGCGATCCCCACCCCCCCAATCACGGTGGTTGAGGAGCCAAGCCTCTTAAATCCCCCCTCACGCCTTCCGGGAATCGCCCGGGCGGGTCTGCCACTCATTCCCCTTGCGGGCGTGATCGGCTTGGTCGTCAGGACAACCCCTACACCCAAAGGCAGTGTTCCGGAGCCCAGTACACTGGCTTTGCTTAGCCTCGGCGCCGCTGGGCTACTTGCACGTCGTCGGCGACGGTAGTTTCTTCCGAGGATTTTGATACAGGGGATTTTGGATAAGTACACTGGGGCCGTGTAGGCGACGCAAGCAATGGCTCAGGCAGCGCACCAGGTTGCGCAGACCATGCGGGCTGAGGGCGGAAATGAGCTGGCGGTGGGAATGGGGCTACACTACGGTGAAGCCGTTGTTGGGCTGGTGGGCCACCCGACGCGCCAGGTAAACTACACCGCAGTGAGGCCGGCGAGTCGGTGACCGTCAAAGGGGTTACGGAGCCAGTGCCTATCTATCGGCTCAAGATCGCGCCTTAGGCTTATAGGCTCATAAACAACGCTCAGTCATTTTCTTTTGCTGTGTTTTTCAACTCCCTCTTTTCCGGAACCTGTACACCGGGTGGAGGAGGAACGACCTTACCATTTCCATCAACAAAGAGGCCATTTCGGAAGTTATACTTAGGGCCTGTATAGTAGCCAACCTCGGGCTTTTCCGCTTCTCTGGGCAGGTTAATAATGAGGACAATCAGGCCCATAATTCCAAGAATCAAAAAGAGAACCTTCAGATCCATTGTCTTTTTCGTACGTGCTTCTTTTACTTCCGCCATCATTTCCTCTCCAAACAAAGCGACCCGCCTGGTTTTCGCAGGCGGGTCCAATCTGGATGTTACACGAACCTACTGAGGAGCACCCTTACCCGGTTTGGTCGCGGGAGCGGCTCCCGCGGCTCCACCGGGCCCGCCGGTAAGTTTGTTCTTACTTTCCATAGGGCCGGTATAGTATCCTGGATCACTGGGCGGCTCGGACTTGGAGCATCCCGTGACGAGAAGGACACCAAGCAACACCAGCGACATTAGGGCAAGTGCTCCGCGTTTAGTGAAGTGCGTCATGTTTCTATGATCCTATTTCCAGTACGTCAAGTACTTCTCAAACCAGACACCTGCATCTTGGGCGAGGTAGCGCTCAACATTCCCCTTGAGGTACTTGGAGTGCCCATCGAGGAAGGTATAGTTCGCACCCTCCTGGTGGCGGTCAATAGTCTCACAGCCAAACGTGATTCCGTAGCCACCCGCAGGAATGCGGCCCGTAAAGCCATCCCCAATATTCATAGTCTCCGCTGG
>NZ_JAYUPA010000846.1:0-3135 GCF_043760365.1 Armatimonas sp. | reverse complement strand
TCAAAGTAGGCGTGCGCGGAGCCAAGCCCCTCACTGCTGGAGAGAAGGCTGAGGCAGTAGCGTCGCACCTCCGTAAGCACTCGCTCGTAGTGGGGGTCGTCCGAGATAGGCAAGGGAAGCGAAGGATTGGGCAGGGTAAAAGAGACGGTCACTCCTTGGTTTAGGCCGGGGGAGTCGAGCGTGATCTCTCCCTGGCTCCAGTGCACAAAGAGGCGCAGTGTCTGCAAGAAAGGCCGCCCTCCAATGATTCGTCGGTCACGGTCTGCAATCAAGGGTACTGTGCTGGACTCCAGCCGTAGCTTTGTGAGAAACGCAGGTGTCACGCCCAAGCCCTGATCGCGAACGGTGAAACGAAGCGTCTCGGGGTTTTCCTGTACCACCGTAAGCCGTACCTCGCCGCCATCGGGGGAGTATTTTAGGGCATTTTCCAGAAGCTCGTTTAGCGCTTGCTTGAGAAATTCCTCGTCGGTGCGCCACTCCAGCGGGACATCCTCAGCAATATCCCAGAGCAGTGTGTGTGTGGGCTTCCGGTAGCGCGAGCTCTCGGCGTAGGTTTGGACAGTATCAAGGAGTGTGCGAAGAACGAACCACGCAGGTTTTGGGTGGGATTTCGTGACAAGGGAGTCGCGCAGGGGATCGTGGACAAACCACTTAAGGCGATCACACTTGGCATCCATGATCCGCAAGAACTCCAGGCGATCCTCGTGCGTAAACATCGTGCCGTCTTCGTCCATGAGGAGCGTCGAGACAAAGCCCTTGATTGAAGTGAGCGGGATGTGCAGGCGCTCACGGGGCTCGGGTTCGCAGAAAGGGAAGACGTGCTCCGTGACGTAGGTGAGGTAGGCATCAAGTGCCATCTGTCGGCGCTCGGCGTGACGGGAAAAGAGCTGATGGGCTTCCTCGGAGAGTGTGATAGTCACGGTCGGCATAGACAGCGGTCCTAAAAATACAAAACCCCACCTCCTGGATTCCCCCGTCGGACGGGGGCTAGGGGGTGGGGCAGGAGGAGGGACTCTGGCCGTCTACCCCGCGACCCGGCTGGAGAGCGAGGCGGCGTTCTCGTCGAACTCGGGCTGCTTGATCGGGAGGGTGAAGTAGGCCGTGGTGCCCTTGCCGAGGCCATCGGAGTGCGCCCACATCTCACCGTTGTGGATGTCCACGAAGGATTTCACCAGAAACGCTCCGATTCCTGTGCCGTTGATGGAGCGTGTATCGCGGTTGTCGGCGCGGGCGAACTTCTGGCCGAACTTCTGTAAGAACTCTGAGGTCATGCCCAGGCCATGATCTGAGATCGCGAACTGAAGGGTGTTGTCGTCCTTCTTGCTCACGTGCAGGTGCACTGCGCCCCCATCGGGGGAGTACTTCAGTGAGTTGCCCACGAGGTTATGGAGGATCTGCTCAAACTTATCGCCGTCGGCTTCGATGATCTCCGGGACATCACTGTCAATGCTGAAGCCCAGAGTATGGCTTTCTTTTTTGTAGGTGGAGCCATTGTCAATCATGATGGCCTTCTTGACCAGCTCATGGAGCGGTACTTCCTCAAAATTGGGCATCATGGAGGCACCGGCCTCGATGCGGCTCACGTTGAGTAAGTCGTCAATTAAGCGCTTCAGGCGGTCGCACTCTTTGTCTACAATGCCGTAGAACTCCAGGCGATCCGTGTGCTGAAACATCGTGCCGTCTTCGTCCATGAGCAGCGTCGAGATAAAGCCCTTGATCGAGGTCATCGGGGTACGTAGCTCGTGCGAGACCGTGGAGACGAAGGCGGTTTTAAGCTTGTCAATATTCTTCAGCTCCGTGATGTCACTGAAGATGGCGGCGGTGCCGACCATATCACCGTTCTCGTTGCGCACGACCGTGGACTGGATCTGGAAGACACGAGTCACGTCGTCGGCACCCGTGATGGTGACTTCCTCCTGGACATTGGTGTCCAGCTCCTCGGAGACCGCTTTGCCAAGCACTTCACGCACGGTATCGTCTTTGACGAGCTGATCGTAGGTGCGCACACCAAGCACCTCCCCGGGTTCTAGCCCGAAGATTTTCCGCGCCGACGAGTTCATCTGAAGCACGCGTCCGTTGCGACCGATCATCACCAGCCCCGCCGTCAGAGCATCGGTCATCTCGTGGAGCTGCTCTTTTTCCTCCGAGAGACGACGGAAAGTTGAGGCCGTGTTGATCACCGCAGCGGCGTTGCGGGACATGCGATCCAGAAGCTGGACGTCCTCGTCAATGAAGATCCCGCCGAACTTTTTGTTGAAGACCCAGATCACCCCAATGGTCTTGCGATCCACAACGGCGTTCGTCTCATCGTCGCGTTTCTCCACGATGAGAGGAACAGAGATTCCATTGCGGATCCCAAAACGGGCGAAGGCTTTGCTGTCCTCGCGCGTATCGGTCTCGGTGTCGTAGAGAATAACGGACTTGCTTGAGGCATAGCACACGCCTGAGGCTCCCTCGCTCTCACCGATGCGAAAGTCCTCTAGTTGCCCCTCCTCAAAACCCAGAGCGGGTTGACCGGCATAGAGCTCGTGAGTCTCCGGATCGTGGATCATGAAGAGGCACTTGCCACCCTGCACGATCATTGCGATTCGGGTCATCAGGCGCTTGAGGGTCTCTTCCAGCTCGGAGAGCTCGGCAGTAGGCTGGGCATTTTCGCTGGCGGTCTGAACCTTCTGGTTGAGGTCTCTGATCGACTTCTCAAGCTGAGTGACGGCTTGAGTTTTCTGATTGAGCTCCGACTCCAGATTGGAAATATGTGCCTTAAGGGACTCGACGCTGTCGTCCAAGTTCATCGAGGGGAGGGTCCTTTCTTGCTGACAAGAATCTACCAAATAACTAGGAAATGCTACGGCGCGGCAGAGCTGCCGCGCCGGAAACTCAGTATACAGCAATCTCCCCCGTACAGTCAACGCATGAGGGAGGAAGTGGAGAAACTGACAGATTAAGATTTCTAGCGAATCTGATTGATGATCGAGAACATCGGCCCCATGATTGAGATGACGATAAAGCCGACAATCACTCCGAGAAAAATGATCAGGATTGGTTCGATAAGGCTGGTAAGGGCCTTGACGGTCGCATCCACTTCTTGCTCATAGAACTCGGCGACTTTCACCAGCATCTCCGACATACGACCCG
>NZ_JAYUPA010000845.1:0-3140 GCF_043760365.1 Armatimonas sp. | reverse complement strand
TCGCGCTTGGCCCCGATGCCGCCTTGCTCGCCGAGCGCCTAGCCCGGCTGGACGTAAGTGTGATGCAACATCTACAGGGGACTAGGGGGGAAACACTTCTGGCCCTCCTCGGCCCACACGACTGGCTACCCTGGAGCCCTGGTGTGATCTATCTCGCCCCCGATCCCACGACTCCCGCGCTGTTTCTGCCCACGACAAAGCGCCCCACGCTTCCCCCGGCCCTTGTGCTTGCCGCCCTCACACGCCGCTTTCCAGAGCTTCGCCTGCCGCTGGCGCTCTTGCCCGACTGCTGCTTCTCGCTAGCAGAGGCGGCGGCCTTATGAACCTCCCACCCACCCTGGCTCGCTGGGCAGAGCCGCTCGCCGTGCTCGACCCCGTGCTGGCAAGTGCACTCGGCCCACTTCTCATCCGTCTTGCGGCTGCGTTCGGGCCGCTGGGGGGCGAGACACGCAAGGGCGGCGATGAGCCGGATGGCTACGCGGGGATCACGCGGCGAGGAAAGCTGGAGCACCTGCTCACGACCGAGTGGGGCTTGCTGGACACCGCCCCCGAGGAGTTTCTACGTCGCCTGAGCCAGGGAGAACTCTCATTTCTGGAGCCAGAGCGTAAGGCGCAAGCACAAGAGCGGCGCTGCCTAATCCTCTTTGACTGCGGCCCGGAGCAGCTTGGAGCACCACGCTTGGCGCAGCTCGCGGCGTGGATTGTCTTCGCGCAGCGGGCAAAAGCCATCGGTGCAACACTCCAGTGGGCAACTGTGGACAGTGAGCCGCAAGAGAGCACTCTGCACACGGGCTTTGACGAAGCCACGGTGCGGGCGTTCTTAGCGGCACGAACGGCCGTGCAAGCCACCCCGCGCCAGCTTTTTGAGTGGCGCAAGTTCGCCGAAGCAGCGCTGGGCTCACCGGAGGAGCTGTGGCTCCTCGGCGGCCCACACTGGCTCGAAACTCCTATGGCCCGTGGCGTGCACGTCATGAGCACGGAAGAGTCCGAAGACGGCACCTATTTGGTGCTTACTCTGCGCCCAGCAAATAAAAAGCTCCAGCTCGCACTTCCACCCCCCGATATTCAAGTGCGCCTGCTCCGCGACCCGTTCACGCCAGTCAGCGGCAAGCCGAGCAAAACCCGCAGTAGCCATCGTCAAGCCGTCGGGGCGCTCGTCTGGCTCCCCGGCGCGAAGTTCGTCTGCGCCCGGGATAGCGCCGATACGGGTGTGCTCATCTTCCCCGTTCCCAACAAACTTGGCGCGTCGCTCGGCCCGCCCAAGCTCTACCAGCAGCACTACGGACAGATTCGGGCAGTTGGCGGTGGCCCCAGCTCTATTTTCTGTGTCGCGGGAAGTGGCAGTCATCTCGAAATTCGGCTTCTCAAGGGCAACTTAGCATCCCTCCCCACCGGAAAAGTCCCTCTCAGCGAAGAATCGCTTCGTCTGCTAGGTGAGGCCGGGGCCGATCTTGCACCGGCTACACTCTGGCTTGAAGACAATCCTCAGGTAATGATCTGGCTTGGAAAACTGGGGGAATCCCTGGTATTGGAACACCTCGCCAGGCAACCAGGTCGGCCTAAAGTTACACCAGAGGTATGGACACATAACTGGAAGTCGCAGCGCTCGGCTCTTCTGCTATTATTACCGACATCCCTCATGACCCAAAGGCAGCCTTACAAAGATGCGGAGTTAATACATGTCCAGCATGGAGCAATAGCATCACTAGGAAATGATTTTGAGGAGGCGTTGCTCTTTGCGGGCCCCTCCCCAAAAGAATCCGTAGTAGTGAAGCGCAGCGACGGGCGCTGGTACTTTCCGCTGGAGTCCAAAGATGTCGCGTTTCCTGCGCTTGATCCCGATGACACGGTTCTGGGGGCGACGTACTTTGGCGGTCAGGTGCGCTTGGTGACACTGAGTGAGGCGGGGCGGATTGTGCGTTTAGTCGGGCTCGGCGCAACAAAGACACTCACAGGGATCGGGGGGAAGCTGATTAGCGCGGCTGTCTCGCCCGATCTGCCGCTGCTGGCTTTCCTGCGCGAGGGCGGTGATTTAGTGATCTGGGACTTAGAGACCAACTCGCGCCGCTGCCAGTTTCATGCGCCCCGTGAGACCTTTGAGGAAGGAGCAGGCATATGATCCCAGAAAAACTTCTTCATCGTGGGACGATCACAGCGGCGGCTTTTCTCTTTGACACGGCGCTTCTTAGCGAAGACGAGGCGCAGAAACGCATTCTGGCGCTCTGGGAGCCGGGCGTGCGGGTCTGGCAAACGGAAGACGGGGCGCTGCTGGCGACCTTGGCAACGCCAAAGGAAGTCTCCACCGACTCTGTGCCGGGCCTGCCGCTGGTGCGTTCGCGGGGGCACTTGCTCGCTCTGCCCCTCACCAAAACCGAGTGGGATGAGCTACGCCCCGCGCCCGAGAGCCTGATCTATGCCCAGCGTGGGCACATCACGGTTCTGGCACTGGCGGAGCTGGAGCCTGTCGAGCCTGCGGACTGGCTGGCGCTGGAGGGAATTGTCTTTATTGCCACACGGCCTTTGGTCGAGCCAGTTCCCGTCACGCAAAGCATTATTACCGAAGCCCTCACGCCGATCAAAGCACGCGAGATTGTGGGGATCAATCCCGTGACGGCTGCCGCCCGAGCGGCGCTCCTGCGCTCGCTGAATCAGCCGCCACCACCCGCCCAGAAAGCCCCAATGAATGCCGCCCCCAGCTCGGGAATTAGCCAAGCACTGGAGTGCTGGGGCCGGGTGCTGCTGGACCGTCTGCGTCCTCCGGCGACGGGCACTAAGAACACGACAGATAAGCTGGGCGATACGATCCAGGAGCAGGTTTTCTCACCGGGGCAGCTCGAAGCCATCAGCCGCCAGAACGCGGAGTTTCTTCAGAAAATGCTGGAGCTTTTTGAGAAAGGCCAGTGGCAAGAGGCGCTCCAGCACGCTATTCCTCTGGGCAAGGCAGGCGAGAGCGATGACACCCCTCTGGGGATGTGTTTTCTACACCCACGCGACCAGCTAGTGATCAGCCCCACACGTGCCCGTGCCGCGAGTAGCCTCCCTTGGGAGGGACTCCACGGCGGCTTCAAACAGCTCTACCGTGAGGCCGTCGAGCGCCTGAAAAACGAGGGGCGTTTTGAGGAGGCGGCCTATGTCTTAGC
>NZ_JAYUPA010000844.1:0-3145 GCF_043760365.1 Armatimonas sp. | reverse complement strand
AGTTGAGGATCTTATGCATCGAGGATCAGTACACTCGTGAGTCGCTCGCCATCGAAGTGGGACGCTCCTTCAAGTCCGAGAAGGTCTGCCAGATACTGGAGCAGCTCACCCGGCAACGAGGTACGCCCGATGCGCTTCGCATGGATAACGGGCCAGAGTTCGTGGCACTAGCCCTGCGTGGGCTTTGCTCACGCAAAGGCATCAACGGGGACTATATCGAACCTGGAAAGCCTTGGCAGAATGGTCATGCGGAGAGCTTTCACGCCCGTTTACGAGATGAGTTTTTGAATGGGGAGGTATTCTTATCGGTGTTGGACGCTCAGATTCGACTTGGGATCTGGCGTCGCTATTACAATCACGAGCGGCTACATTCGAGCCTGGGGTACAAAACGCCCGTCGAGTTCGCCGCGCTTTTTTGCCATAAAGGGGGTAGTGCCCTACCGCTGGGTGCCTCTCCCGAAACGCCCGTCGGTTCCGAAGTGCTGATTGGACCTACACAAGGGGGCTGACCATCTGAGGGGCGCAGGGCGATAGACGCGGGAGGGATTTTACGATGGCATGGTGGACGTGGCGAAAAGCGAAACTGGAGCGGGCGGATCGACGGATCGACCTGACGCAGGCCGGGCCGATCTACAGTGACATTGCCGACGCCCTCGACGACCTTTACAAAACCGCCGCAAATTACCGTGCCCGGCCCGATTCCTTCTGGGATCGCGCCGCTGGTTGCAACGTTGGCGACCACCTCGCCCACGCCGCCCAGATGATGGAGGCACAGCTTGCCCGCGTTCCAGATGGCCCGCCGGAGTCGTTTCTTCCCGCAATCGCCCTTGCCCTAGACGCCTCCCGCGCAGCGTACTGCGAAACCTACCACGACCCGGACTGTTTCGGCATTGGGGCGCACAACAGTTTACTGCGCAAAGTTTTGGAGATCTGCGACTGCCTTGGGATTGCCCGTCCTCACATCGAACCGTTCGAACTGGCCGACGACATGGATGATACCTGACTGGAAATGACGATTTCTTATGCGATGAAATTGACTTTGATTTTGAGGAGTATCAAAGAAACCTTCGTTAAGTTGACGAGTTGGAGCTTCCACCGATCCTAGAATTACAGCTCTGTACAGGGGGCTACCGCCAAAAACGGTCGTTAAACCAGACTACGAGTAGACTGTCTGAATACCGCCCTGCCAAAGTGACTGCGGGAAAAGTGTCCAGGAAAACGCCTGGTCTACAACGTGGATAGTTTACGCATTGCCACACACCTCCAGTGCCAGAAGCATTGCCCTGTTCCAGTCTAGGGCACGGCCAGACTCCCACTCTCGCTCGAAGCTTGAACTGCTCAGCGCTTCACGCGCGGCGGAGATCCGTACCGCGTTGGTGCGCTGTTCACTTGCCGCGTAGGCTTGGGCAGCGTCTTCCCGCATCCGGCTGGCCGCCGCGGTGAGACGCACCGCTAGCTCCCAGGCACCGGGCACTTCGGGAGCCAATGCCACAAGATCTGCTGCTACTTCCACATACTCGCCTGAGTCAAGGGATAACAGCTCGTGTGCGAGGCGAAGGCACTCGTGAAGGGCGGATCGGGCTTGCGCCACGCGGCCCATGCCAACGTAGTTGGTCGCGAGATGGTAATCGGCCCGGATTATGCCATTGATGTCTCCCATCTCACGCATCTCTTGCAAGGCCGCCCTCAGCACCTCCTCGGCTCTCTCACGCTCGCCCAGTTCCTGCAGAGCGCTCCCGAGCTGGGTTAGCGCCCAGGGGTACTCCTGTCGGAGGGCGAGTTGCTCACTCAGGAGCAGAGCCTCCTGGGCGAGTTGTTGTGCCTCAGGGTAATCTCCCTTCCGCCAGAGGACTTCGGCCAGAAGAATCGAAGACACCGCGACCCCGTGTAAGCGTCCACTGCAACGGTTCAGACGGATTGCCTCTTCCAGATGGGGCACCGCCTCTTTGTAGTTACCTAACGATCCTTCCGCCATCCCCAGATTTCCCGAAAGAACGGCCCTGAGGCGACTCTCGGGGAGGACGCCCTCGGCGTGCGTCAGCGCCTCGCGAAAAGCACTACGCGCTCCGACGAGATCACCGCGCACGTGAAGCGCGTTTCCAAGCACGTTGCTACAGTCCAGAATAGCTTCCGCATCACGCGAGGCTTGGGCTAGGTGCAGACCTCGTTCCGCGAGTTTCTGGGCAGCACCCGGAGTTTCTAGTATAAGGATCAGCCAGGCGGCAGCAGCCAAAGCATGGGCCTCCACTACAAGAGAAACTACCTCCGTCTCTGATCGCGCCAGTGCGCGCAGGAGCCAGGTTCGGCCTTCACTATAGAACCCTTGATGTGACCAGAAGCTACGGAGGCAGACGCACAGCCGTAAGACTTTCTCTGCACCCTGTGGCTCCACCAGGCTCCATTCCAGCGCGGCGCGCAGGTTGTCTAGCTCCTGATTCAGGGTCTCCACCGTCTCACCGAAACCGCTCCCCTGGAAGCGCGCTTTCCCCTCGACAGCAAGAACCAGGAAGTAGTCCCGATGCCGCTCCCGCACGGCCTCAGACGTGCCCGTTTCTGCTAGCCGCTCTCGGGCATACTGACGAATCGTCTCCAGAAAACGGTAGCGAGTGCTAGAGCCAGATGGCTCCGAGAGCACGAGGCTCTTATCGCAAAGCCAGGTCAGAACATCCAGAACTTCCCAATCCTCCACGAGGTCTCCAGAACAGATCTGCTCCGCAGATTCCAACGTCCACCCACCCGCGAAGACAGACAGACGGCACAGCAGTGCTTTCTCCGCCTCACTGAGCGGATCGTAGCTCCAGTCAATCAGAGAACGCAGGGTCTGTTGACGCGGAAGGGCGGTGCGGGAGCCGCCGGTGAGTAGCCTGAATCGCTGGTCGAGCTTGCCGTTGATGTCCTCCACAGACAACGACCGAACACGCGCCGCCGCAAGCTCAATGGCCAGCGGGATGCCGTCTAAACGATGGCAGATCGAAGCCAGGGCGGGTGCATTGGCATTGGTCACGGCGAACGTGGACTGCTGAAACAACGCTCGCTCAATAAAGAGCTGCACCGACTCGAACGGCGAGAGACTCTCCGGGGTCTGGTGCTTGCTCGAGTCGGGCAGCGAGAGCGAGGGCACCCGGTAGGTAAGCTCTCCCGCAAT
>NZ_JAYUPA010000843.1:0-3151 GCF_043760365.1 Armatimonas sp. | reverse complement strand
GACAGCAGCGCCCAATGTTGGCTACCACATGAATGGTAATGTCTTCTTGCCGCAAGGGCTCAGCCTAGCCGCAGTCGTAGCGCCCGCAAATCTCTTTATCATGCGGGAAAGTGGCAAAGGCTTTGTCTTCAATCGGGCCTACTTGCGCCCCATTCCAGGACGATGCGATGACGTGATCGCCTATGAAGCGGGCAATGTGGCCAACTACATGCCCCACTCCAAGGGCTATAACATGGCATTTGCGGATGGTCATGCGAAGTGGTACCGCTCAGGGAGTACCAAGACTCTCTCTCACTTTCCCAAGGACGAAGCCAATAGTGTTTTGGTCAACCCCGGGGTTATATACTGCGTGCCGTAGGTCTGCGGCACGCAAAGGAAGAAGATCTCGATGAGAATTTTTTGTTTTTTCGTACTCACTGTGGTGCTTAGCGGGGCCATTATAGGGTGCAGCTCTAAAGAAGGTGCACCCGAGAAGTCCGCACCGCCGCCAGGAAATTCCAACGCACAGGCCCCTACTGCTGCCAGCCAGAATGGTGGCGCGGCCTATGGCCCAGACGGCAAGCCCCTCAAGTAGAGGGATTTTCAACTCCTCGTAAATACCGTCAGCCCAGACTTGCGGGATGTAACCACGGTTCCGTTCGAGAACGTCACTTTTCGTGGCTGGGCCGTGGTGCTGTAGATAACATAGGTGCGCTCTATGCCGTTCTTAAAGACGGCATAGAGCGGCGTGTCGGCGGAGACACTGGTGTCTACTTGCCCGGCTTTGCTCAGAAAGTGCATCCAGTGGTAGAAATTTGCCCGAGAGTTTCCAGACTCGATCTCCTGGGTCTCGAAGTTGCAGTTTGCCAGCGCACCTTGGGCATCGGTGAGGGCCTGGTACATCAGGATCACATCGCCCCAGCCACCCCAGTTTTTGCCCGTGCGCGGTGGCAGGCTCGGGTCACGCTTGGCGTCTTTTTTATCGTGAGCGATACGCTCAGTAGCGAGGCTGGCGAGGTTCTCGGAGATATAGCCTGGATGCGTCCCTAAGTACAACGAGCCGCTCTGGAGGGGCAACAGATTGATGCCATGCATGTGGATGGGGTCGCCGGAGAACCACGTGGCGAAGACCGCTTTTGCGCCCCAGACCATCGAGGCCAGCGAGCGCGTAAACGCCTTCGGGTAGAGCTTGTTTACGTCGAACCAGTAGTTGTCAATCGCATCCTTCTCCGTCACGTAGAGATAGATCCCCGTGTCGCGCAGTTTTTTATCGCCCGTGAGCTCGCCCCAGAGGATCATCCCGGTCCAGGCGTTCATGGCCTCCGACGACGACTCGTTGTTATTACCGTCGGCGAAGTCACCTTTTCCATCGGCCCAAGTGTGGCCCTCGTAGATATCAAAGTTACGCAGAAATGGGAACTGCGGGTCGCTGCGCTCCGGGTTGGCGCAGTCGCGAATGAGTAAGTTCACCATCCCGCCCCACTGCGCTTGCTTTGCCCACTCTGGCTCCTGCCGCGCGAGCTCGGCGGCGGCGCGGATGAAGTATCCGTAGTGGAAGTGATGGTCGTTGAGGGCTTCGTCGCTGCCGTAGGAGGCCGGGTAGCCGATCAGTGTCCCCCAGGGTTTATTGTAGTAGAACAGCCCCTTCGCCTTGCCGCTCTTCGCCGTGAAGTAATCTTCGAGAAGTGTCTTCAGACGTGCCCGAAGCGTCTTGTTGGCCGCAACATTGCCCGTCGCTTCCGCGAGTGCCGTGAGGGTCGCCAGCTTACCCAGTGCCTTTCCCGTCCAGTAGGTATCGGCCAGCTCCGGTTTGTAGGTTGCGGTATCGGCATCTATAAATTTCTTGAGGGTCGCTTTTTCGTAGCCGCCAAAGTCGGGGAGTAGCGGCAGGACACCCTGGAACGGGGTGACGGTCGTGAATCCCTCCCCGACGGCAACTTTTAAGACACCACGAGTGCACTGGTAGGTATGGTTCGTGAGCTTTATGGCGCTCCGCTGGTACTGGTGCGGATAGAGCCCAAAGAGCGTCCCCGACATCGTGCCCTCATAGGCTTTTACCGTGAAGGCGTATTTCGTCGTCACTTTACTCGTCTTTTCGTCGTAGCTCCAGACAATTTTTGAGTCCGTCACGTGGTTGTGCGCGTACTTCGCATAAAATGCTAGTGTCTCTTGTTTATTATCAGGAAGCAGTGACACGGAAAAATAGGACTTGCCTTTGCAAATAAGCTTACTGGTGCCGAGGCCCTCCCACGTGCAGCCCGCCGCGCCGAAGAGTCCGTAGCTACGCCCCCCAAGGGTCACCCCAAGCACGGGGCTCTTCGCATCACCAGAAAACACCGTCGGTGCGCTGGCGAAGGTGAATGTCGGGTCGCCGTCCGTTATCGTGCCATAGACAAACGGTGAGCCGTGCCCAAACGTCAGAAAGAGCTTATTGCCAAATGCAGCCGTGACGAACCAGTCGCTCCAGCTCTGGGCACGGGCATCGGGGAAAGTGGCCTGCGCGGAGTGCCCGATCATCAGATCATTGGGGGCCTGCATCACCGCAGTGAAGATCCCCTCAGGGTTGGCGGTGTAGCCGATGCCAGGGTAATAAATCCGCAGGCCTGTTTCGTGTGCCTGAACGCCCAGTGGGTGGGGGAACATCTGATTCGAGAACTTAGAGAAGACCAGCGAGCTCCACCAGTCATTCGTGGGAACGGGCCGCTTCACTGCCTCCGTCACAAATGGCAGCATCCCCGGCTCCTTCGCCCCAGCGGGAAGCTTTGTCGTGTAGCTTCCTGCTCCAATGGAGACAATGTCAGGCGATTCCTTTTGTGCACAAGTAATTGGGGAAGTTAACATTAGCACACTCAGCGTGGCAAAGAGAAAAAACATACAGAAGTCTACCACTTTGGGCTTCAATTGAATTTGCATCATGCAGTATGTATTTTCCTGCAATACAAAAGAACTCCGGCTGCGCTGAGGAGCAGACAACCACTCAGGAAAAATCCCTTGCTCCAGTTTGGTTCGTAGCGTAGCGTGAGCCGCTTGGCTCCCGTCGGTGTTTTTACCGTGACACGATCCCAGGCATCTTTTGTGGTGGGGGTCGGCTTTCCATCGACAAAGGCATGCAGTCGCTCTCTGGCTAAGAGATTCACAACCACTGTGCCGCCTTCCGAGAACTTGCCCAGCT
>NZ_JAYUPA010000842.1:0-8971 GCF_043760365.1 Armatimonas sp. | reverse complement strand
TGGTGCCGTGGAACCAGGACAAGATCGAAGTGGCGGTGCGCAAGGCGTTTCTCTCGATGAAGATGGAGTCCGACAGCGCCCCGCAGATCACGGGCCGTGTGAGTGAGCGTGCTCGTGGCCTGGGGATGACCTACATTCCCATTGAGACGGTGCAAGACCTCGTGCAGGAGGAGCTGGTGCTGGGCGGCTACATGAAAGTGGCCGAGGACTACATTCTCTACCGCGCCAAGCGCATGATGTTCCGCGCCTCCGAGGCTCCCAGTAACGCTCCCGACCCGCAGTTCGCCCTGATCCCCGTCACCGAGGACGATGGCACGAGCAACTTCTGGGACGGCGAGGACCTGCGAAAGCGCATCCAGTTCGCCTCTATTGGTCTGGATCTGTGCCTGAGCGCGGGCGAGATTGAGGCGGAGCTGCGCCGCTCCATTCGTGCCGATATCCGCCGCGAGGATCTTAATAAGACCATTGTGCTCAATGCCAAGATGCTCATGGAGCGCGATGCGGACTTCTCGTTCTTTGCGGGCCGGATTCTGCTGACCTATATCTACGAAGAGACCCTGACCTGGGACATTGTTCGCGATGGTATTGGTGGCTTGAAAGAGGCGCACAAGAAAGCCTTCAAGCAGTATCTGGATTACGGCGTGCAGATCGAGCGCCTCTCGCCCAGTATCCTGAGCTACGATATAGACCGTCTCGCTGCGGCGCTCGATCCGACCGCCGACCTCGACTTCGACTATCTGGGCCTCCAGACGCTCTACGACCGCTACCTCATCACCGACAAGACCGGCAAGCGCCCGCGCAGGCTAGAAGCGCCGCAGTTCTTCTGGCTACGCGTCGCGATGGGCCTGTTCTACGCCGATGCCGAGAATAAAGAACAACACGCACTAGAACTCTATACAATGTACAAGAGCCGACGATTCTGCTCTTCTACGCCCACTTTATTTAATTCAGGCACGCTTCACAGCCAGTTAAGCTCCTGTTATCTCTATAAAGTGGATGATAGCATCGAATCCATCATGATTCGTGGGATTGCGGAGAACGCATTCCTTTCTAAATGGGCTGGCGGACTTGGTGGTTCATGGACAGCCGTTCGCGGAACAGGAAGTCACATTAAAGGAACCAATGGAGAGTCCCAAGGAGTCATTCCTTTCCTTAAAATGCACAATGATCAGCTTGTAGCTGTCAATCAGGGCGGAAAGAGGGCAGGTTCTGGCTGTGCCTACCTTGAAGTTTGGCATAACGATATCTTTGATTTCCTAGAGCTGCGTAAAAACACCGGGGATGAGCGTCGCCGCACCCATGACATGAACACCGCCAACTGGATTCCGGACTTGTTCATGAAGCGCATGGAAGCGCGCGAGATGTGGACGCTGTTACGTAGCTCCGATACCCCCGATCTGCACGATCTCTTTGGCTCGGCGTTTGAGAAGCGCTATATCGAGTACGAGAAGCTGGTGGACGAGGGCAAGCTGAGTGGCAAGAAAGTGGAGGCCATCGAGCTCTGGAAGCAGATGCTCAAGCTCATCTTCGAGACCGGCCACCCGTGGATCACGTTCAAGGACCCGTGCAACGTCCGCTCGCCCCAAGATCATGTGGGAGTTATACATAGCAGTAACTTATGCACCGAGATTACCCTCAATACTGGCCCCGAAGAGACCGCTGTTTGCAATCTTGGCTCAGTGATTCTGGATAACCACCTCACTGCAAATGGTGAAATTGATCATATCAAGCTAAAAGAAACGATTCAGATTGCAGTTCGTGCGCTAGACAATGTGATTGATATCAACTACTATCCCACCAAGCCTGCAGAGACTGCAAATCTGCGCCATCGTCCCGTTGGAATGGGCGTGATGGGCCTTCAGTACGCGCTCTACAAGAAAGACATCCCGTTTGCTTCTCAACAGGCCATCGAGTTCAATGATGAGTTTATGGAGGCAGTCGCTTACTACGCCTACGAGGCATCGAGCGATCTGGCGGCGGAGCGCGGCGCGTACTCTAGCTTCAAGGGGAGCAAGTGGGATCGGGGGATACTTCCCCACGACACCATCGAGCTGCTGGAGAAAGAGCGCGGGGTGGAGATTAAAGTGGCGCGGGGTGGCAAGCTGGACTGGGCCGCACTCCGAACCAAGATCCAGACGCAGGGCATGCGCAACTCCAACGTGCTGGCTATCGCCCCGACAGCAACTATCGCCAATATTATGGGCACGTCACCCTGTATCGAGCCGATGTACAAGAACCTCTTTGTGAAGTCGAATCTCTCGGGCGACTTCGTGGTGCTCAACTCCTTCTTAGTGCGTGATCTCAAGGCTGCCAGCCTCTGGAACCAGGAGATCGTGGACCAGATCAAGTACTTCGATGGCGACCTGCACAACATTGACGAGATTCCGACCTGGATCAAGGAGAAGTATCTCACAGCCTTCCAGATTCCCTTCGAATTCCTGATTGACGCGGGTGCACGACGGCAGAAATGGATTGACCAGAGCCAGTCGCTGAACTTGTTTTTGGGCACCCCGGACATGAAGGCGCTCTCGCACATGTACCGCTACGCCTGGCACGCGGGTCTCAAGACGACCTACTATCTCCGTACACTGGGTGCCAGCAACATCGAGAAGGCTACCGTCTCTCTCAAGATGCGCGAGACCGGCTCCAACGCCGCCGTCGCGGAGGCCGCCGCCAAGAAGGTCTTTACGGAAGCCGAAGCACTCGCCTGCTCGATTGAGGCCATGCGCAACGGCGAAGAGTGCGAGGCGTGCCAGTAGTCCCGCAGACTGTTGTCCCGCCGGTTAGAGCGGCGGGACTGGAGAGCCTGCGGCTACAAAGGCCGTTCCGGCCATACTGAGCAAACTCGGGCTTATGGGCGGCACGCCCTTCGTAGCGCGAAGCGCTCTACAGCCACCCTGTTCTAATCGGGGTGGAGAATTAGGCTGGGGGATGGGTTCTTACCGTTGTGCCGACGGTCCCGAGGAGGAAGATGCCGCGACAGTGGGCAGGAGCTGAAACGTAAGCTCGACAGGGTAGAAGACACCGCCAAACGGGCTCGTGGTGAGCTGGAGCTCGCCCTTGGGGCCCACCGTGGCGTCGCAGAAAGTTCCGCGCTCGTAGGCTTCGCAGATCTCGGACATGATGAGGTCGCCGCCGAGCATGCCCACGATTCCGGCCTTGCCACCGCGCGGGATAAAGCCAATCCGCACCTTACGGCCCTCGGGCGCGGCGATCTTGAAGGAATAGATCATTCCGTAGGAGCCGTCGCGCAGGCGGGTTTTATTCGTGTCGCGCTCGGGGAGACCGATCCGGAAGCTCTGGCGGGCAAGCTCACCGCTTAGTGGAACCGCGATCTCACAGCGTGGGGAGTCCAGCACGAGAGTTCGCATCCGGGGTGCATCCCACTTGTCGTGCTTGTAGTAGATCCGCAGACGGATATTCTTATCCGCCTTGATCGTCATCATCCCGGAAGCGACTTGATGGTGGGATAGCTTGTAGGTAAAGCGCGCCACGCCTCTTGCCGCCACGATAGGCTTCTCGGGCGCACGCAGATAGCGCGCCATTGCCTGACGACCGACGCTGGGAGGGTCGCTCTCGGGATCGGCCAGCCCCTGCTTTGAGCTGAAGTTAAAAGACTCATCGGTGAGGCTCTTGAGCTGCACCACAAAATCGCCGGTGTCGTTGCTGGAGTTGCGGAAGTGATAGAAAACCGTGTAGCTCTGCCCCGCCAGAAGCCGCGCATCCGCGTAGGTACCTGCATCCCGAATCCGCTCCGGTTCGTTGCAGTAGATCAGCTTATCCTGAGCCTGCGCACCCACTGATAGAAACCAGCACGCCAGCACGCCCAACCACCACTTAGCTCGCATACTGCCCAGTATACCCCTAGTCATGAAGCGCAACCGACAACAAGCCCCAAGCTTAGACAGGCCAGCAGCAAAGAACGACACCCTACCATCTTGTAAACCTCCACCCTTCGGACAGTTAACTGCAAGAAAGAGGTTCCAACGCGCTTTTCGGCCAAAAACACGCACTTTTACGGGGTCAATCAGCTAGTGCCATCAAGAAACGTACCGTGTGTTCCGCACCGCGCAGCAGATCCGAGACACGAAGATTTTCATTAGGGGCATGCACCCGTGCGCCGGGATAGCCACAGCCGATAGTCGCAATCGGCTGACGCAGGCCGACGGTAAAGGGATGCACGGGGCCCGTCACAGGGGAGAGAGGGACAATGCTGGGCGCGATCCCGTATGTCTCCTGCGCGGTCTGTGCCGCGAGCTGGACCAGGGGATGCTCCGGCGAGACGCGCCCCGGCCTCTGCCCCCCTAGATAGACGACCTCAATGTCCGTGAACCCCTGCGCATCCAGGTGCGCACGCAGGCTCTGATGCACCGTCTCCGGATCCATGTCCGGCACCAGGCGGAAGTCCAGCTTAGCGGTGGCCTCGGCGGGGAGCACGGTCTTGACTCCCGCGCCCTGGTAGCCACTGGCAAGCCCGTTGATCGTGCAGCTTGGCTCGAAGCTCGCGCGGCGGTGCAGCTCCGCTCCAGTGGCCTCCCCCAGAAACCCTGAGATTCCAAACGCCGCTTTGAGTTCCTCCTCGATCTGCGGGGAGAGTTTTTCGAGAAGAGCCAGATCGGTGGCGGTGGCGGGGAGCACTTCGTCGTAGTGGCCAGGCAGGAGAATACGCTCGTTTTGGTCTTTCAGGCTGGCCAGTGCATGGACAAGCCGCCACGCCGCATTCGGGAGGATCGTGCCCCCGACACCGCTATGGGCATCGTGGGTGATTGTCTTTGCCCGCAGCTCGAACGTGGCGATCCCGCGTAGGCCGCAGATCAGCTCGGGCTCGCCCGCGGCATTGATCCCCCCAAACTCCCAGAGGGTCACATCAGCGGCGAGTAGCGCACTGTGGCGCTCAATCCAGTCGGCCAGATGCACACTTGCCACCTCTTCCTCCCCCTCAACCAACACTTTCACATTGACGGGCAACGCGCCGCCGTGAAGCGCCCGCAGCGCATCCAGTGCCAGCAAACGGCAGGCGATATGGCCTTTATCGTCGGAGCTACCTCGGGCAAAGAGAAAATCCCCCTCACGCCGCAGCACCCACGGGTCGCTCTCCCAGAGTTCGAGAGGCTCGGCGGGCTGGACATCGTAGTGGTTGTAGAAGAGAGCCGTGGGTGCATCCACTCCGGCGCTGCGATCTTCCGCATAGACCACGGGCGGCCCGCCGTCGGTGGGGACGAGCTGCGCATCGAGGCCGCGCTTTCGGTAGAGCTGTGCCACTTTCTCGGCGCAGAGAGGCATGGGGGAGTCGGGTTTGGCGGCTACGGAGGG
This sequence comes from Armatimonas sp., assembly GCF_043760365.1. Lineage (GTDB taxonomy): Bacteria > Armatimonadota > Armatimonadia > Armatimonadales > Armatimonadaceae > Armatimonas. The sequence continues at coordinate 3,658 of NZ_JAYUPA010000842.1, read as the reverse complement.
AATGGCGACGAGCTCAGCGAGCTCAGCGAGGACGGTGGGAAGGGCAGCATGGAGGGCTTGTTGCAGCTCAAGTGCGGGAGGTGTCATGCCCCGATTCTACCGTGTGGGGACGCAAGGGTGCTCGCTGCGCCTCAACTAGCCGTCGCAGGAGGTGTGATGCCATCTCTTCCGAGACTTCATCCGTATTTGGTGCACAGAGTAAGAGGCTCAGCAAGGCATCCGCCTCGTCCTGACTCAGTCGAAGCGCCACCTGGCACAGATTTTCTGGTTTATCGTTCTGCATGTCCCCAACCTTTGTCGAATGAGACGTGCAATATGTTCGGTTGGTATACACGTCTGTGCGATATTCCACACTAAAACGGGGCGGGGTATACTTTATTCATGGCACAGGTGAGATTAACGACGCCGGTGGATGAGGCGAGCATCCGGCAGCTCAGAGCGGGCGATGAGGTTCTGATCTCGGGGCGGCTCTTCACGGGCCGCGATGCGGTTCATCAGTATCTGGCAAGTGGCGGTGCGCTCCCCAGCGGCGTGGACTTAAGCGGCGGGATTATCTACCACTGCGGCCCGGTCGTCGTGGAGGGCGAGGAAAACGGCAAGAAGACCTACCGGATCACTGCCGCTGGCCCAACGACCTCCATTCGTGAGGAACCCTACCAGGCGGACTTAATCGCCAAGTTTGGCCTGCGCGGCGTGATCGGCAAGGGCGGTATGGGCCTCAAGACTCTGGGAGCGTGTGAAAGCCACGGCGCGGTGTATTTGCACGCCGTCGGCGGCGCGGCCCAGGTGTATGCCGCGTGTATTTTAGGCGTCGAGGCTGTCTACTTCAAAGACGAGTTCGGCTCCCCCGAGGCCATCTGGGTGCTCCAAGTCAAAGACTTCCCCTGCATCGTCACCATGGACTCCCACGGCGGCTCTCTGCACGAGGAAGTCCAAGCCAGCTCGCTAGACAAGCTCAAAGCTGCGCTGGGATAACCGTGCAACAGCAACAGAAACGACCCGCTTTCCATTGGCGACTCAGTGCCGGAGAGTGGGTCATTTTGCTTTTCAACGTACTTCTGTCAGGCTACACAACCACTATCCTCTTTGGCGGCAATACTAGTGGAAATATCTTGGCAGATGGTATGAATGTTGTTTCTCTCGGTTCCCTCGCTCTAGGTTCAGGATTTACGATCCTCTTACTCCTTCTGCGTCAGCCTCGAAGTGCTACTTGGACACAGTGGCTTGCCGCGCTGGGCGCGGCTCTTTACGGTGGGCATATGCTCTGGTACTGGCAGCCCCGAGAAAATCCTTTCACCGCCTTTTACCTCTATCCTGCGATATCAGCCCTCATTACCATGCTCGTTCTCCTCACATCAGGCTGGTTTCTGCGGAAGATCGAATCCCACTAGCCGCACGGGGATTGCGTGGACGGTGAACGTCCCGCTATGGGGCGCGGCGCGCCGCCTCCTCGTTCCTCGTCGGTAAAAACTTGAGCGAAGCGAACGGCGGAACACCCCATAGCCCGGAGGTTTACCGTCCGGGCTCGTTGATCGCGTGTTTGCCTAATCCCAGATGGGGCGACCGTTGCGTACCCACTTGGTGAGCTCACTCAGGCGGTTTTGTTCTTCGGGCTTGAGGCGGTAGCCCGCCGCGCCGAGGCTGTCTTTGAGCTGCTCGGGGTTGTTGGCTCCAATGATCGGGGCCGTGACGACAGGGTTGGTGAGTAGCCACGCGAGCGCGGTCTGGGCGACCGTCTTGCCGTTCTCCTGCCCGATCTGCTCCAGCGCCTCGATCACGGCCCAGCCGCGCTCATTGCCGTAGCGGCCCAGTGCGCCGTCGGCGCGGACGCTGGCGGGTTTGTCCGACCCGGCGCGGTACTTGCCGGTCAAGAAGCCACCCGCGAGCGGGGAGTAGGGAATCACGCCGAGGCCGTGGTGCTTACACAGCGGCATCGCCTCGTACTCAAAGAGCTGGCGATCCATTAAGTTATACTCGGGCTGGTAGCTGTCAAAACGAGCAAAGTTGCGCTTATCCGAGTGCCAGAGCGCCTCCATCAAGCGCCACGCCGGGAAGTTGCTCGCCCCGATGTAGCGGACTTTCCCCTGCTCGACAAGGGTCTGCATCGCCGCGAGCGTCTCCTCGATGGGCGTATTAAGGTCCACCCAGTGGCACTGATAGAGATCCAGGTAGTCAGTCTGGAGGCGACGTAGGCTATCCTCACAGCACTGGATCACGCGCTTTCGTGAGAGCCCCTCACCGTTGGGACCGGGGGCCATGCGACCGCGCACCTTGCTCGCCAGAATCACTTTCTCGCGGTTGCCACGCGCCGCAAACCAGCGCCCCATGTACTCTTCCGTCTTACCGCCGTAGCTCGCATCGCCCGCCCAAGTGGTGTAGATGTCGGCGGTGTCTAGAAACGTCCCCCCAGCTTCCACATAGGCATCCATGACCGCATGCGATGTCGGCTCATCGGCAGTCCACCCGAACTGCATCGTCCCCAAACAGAGCTCCGAGACAAGAAGGCCCGTGCGGCCCAGTTTTCGATATTCCATGGCGAGAGTGTACCCAGCCTTGCGGGTAAAATGCCTCCATGCGAGTTCATGTCCAGTGGCAGGTAGCCACGCCCGCCGATCCCCGAGGCTACACGCTGGCTTTCCTGCCCGCCTCCACGCCGACACCGCCCCACCTTGACGATCCGGCGGAGCCGAACCTCCCCGGTGTCTTTGCGCTGGGCTTCGATACCCACAACGAGAACCGCCCCCAGCGCGAGGTCTCGCTCCACCGCGATGGGCGCGAGCTCGCCAACCGCCTCTCGCCCCGCCCCCTGACAGAGCTTCTGGCGCTCACCGTGGACGAAGTTGTGGGGGGCGTCGAAGTCACACTGACAGCCGGAGGAGAAGCCCTCTACGAGCGCTATTTTGTTCCCGAAGTCTCGCTGGCTCTGGTGCAGCCCGTGCTGATCGGCGCGGGAGCCCGCTCCGGCCTGACCGTCCGTCGCCAAGGGACGTCCCGCTGGCTCAGTAGTCCCCGTCGCGTGAGCGCCTTCTCCCACGCTCTCAACGATGCCCAGCACCATAAAATCCAGAGCAGCGTTCCCTTCCCAGAGTCCGTGGCAGGGATTGGGCGGGTGGTCTGCACGCTTACCCTGGAAAACACGCCCAAGGGAATTGACCCGTGGGACCGGCTGGCACAGCTCTTCCTCACCGACGAAACCGGGGAGCGCTACGAGATCCTTCGCTGGATCACGCCGTACCACAAAGCCTGGCAGTGGAAAGTGGATCTCACGGACTTCCTACCACTGCTGCGCGGAAAAAAGCAGCTTGAAATCGCCTGTGAGACCTACTCCGAGGGCTGGCTGGTCTCGGTTGACTTCGACTTCTACCCAGGCTCGATGAGCCGTGAGCCCTACAAAGTCATCAAGCTCTGGAACGGTGTGGCAAAGATCGGGCTCACCGACGCGCCTATTGAGAAGTTTCTCGTGCCACAGAGTGTTCCCACGGACCGCGAGACCGTCGGCGCCGCGTTTTACTCCCTCGTCACCGGCCACGGCGGCTCGCCCAATGCCCTCAACGCAGGAGAGTTTCATCCGCTCTGGCGCAAGCTCCACTGCGATGGTCGGGTCTTTACCAATCGGCTCTGGAAAGAGGACGTCTACCTTAATCCCTGTCGCCCACAA
>NZ_JAYUPA010000841.1:0-8972 GCF_043760365.1 Armatimonas sp. | reverse complement strand
GGTCCGGCGTCGTGAGTGTGAGTTTCTTGCCCAGTGCCGTCCAGCGCCGCCCGCGTAGCACGGCTTCATCGTGGGCGCTGAGAGCCGTCAGTGTCTTGTTTTTCCTGTGCGCAACAAAGGCCAGGGTGATATTGCCAAACTCACCGGGGCGCACCAGGAGCGACATTCCCTCAATGATCTTGAGCCCAACCAGAGCCTCGCCATCGTAGCAGGACACCGTCTCGCTGTCGTCGTCGGGGAGGCACTCCAGACTAATAGGCGCATCGCTAAAGTTAATCACGCTCCAGCGCTCTAGTAACGCGGGCTCGTCCTCGCAGGGAAAGAGGTGCCGCTGCACCGCGATCCCATCCAGTGGCATGTGCGTAATGGTCAGCCGCCCTTCCCAGTGCCGAATTTCACGGACAGGACCAGGGATCAGGGGGATGCCTTCGATACGGATGGGTGGGACGATCTCATTGCCCCACTCGCGCTTCAGATAGCCACGGACATCATCGCGCTTGAGCCGCAGGGTCGGCCAGATCACCTCACGACCGAGCACCAGGCGGCGTTTTTCATCCACACTGTAGCGAATAATCGCGCTGAGCCGTCGCCCACTCAGCTCTACATGATCCTCGTGAGGCAGCCCCTGCGTCCCACTCACTTCCCAAACAATCCCAGAATCCGCCAGCTTCCACCGCTCTCGCCCGTTTTGCATAGGGGCATTATACCCAGGCGGCGCTTGCCAAAACTCCGTCAAAAGTCCCACGCACGGGGAGCACAAGTCGGTTACAGTAAGACATGAAAGAATCCGAGTTCATCCGACGGCTCCGGCAGGAGGTCGGGCACTGGCACGATGAGGGCCTCGTGGATGCAAGCCTCGCCGAGCGCTTGCTGGCGCGCTACGACGGCCAGGACGGCCCGGCGCGGAGCAAGATCGCCGTGGCGCTCTCGTTTTTGGGGGCACTGCTGATCGGAATTGCCATGATTGTCTTTGTGGCATCGAACTGGGCAGTGATTCCCGGAGCGGCAAAGCTGGGCGGTCTCTTGGCAGCAATGGTGCTCTCCTACTGGGGCGGCTACCGGCTGCGCTATGTGGGCGAGAGCTACCCGGGAACGGGCAACGCGCTACTCTTTCTGGGCGTGCTGCTCTACGGCGCGAGCATCTTTCTCGTGGCGCAGGCGACTCATATCAATGCCGAGGCTCCCTCGCTGCTGGTGCTCTGGGCAGTCGGCGTGCTGCCACTGGGCTGGCTACTTGAGTCTCGTGCCATGCTGGCACTGGGCCTACTGCTTCTGACACTCGCGCTGGGCTGGGAGGTGGCGTTCTGGTGCGAAGGCTCGGGCGGGTTCTGCGCGGTCTTTCTGCTCTGGGGCGTGCTCCTGGTGGCACTGGGTCGCCTGGTTCCCCGCTTCGCCGGGCTCGCCGAGGGGCTTGGGGTGTTCGTTCTCCTGACTGTTCTCACCGTCTTAGCCGACTTTGGCTACGGTGCCGAATGGACGTATCTCGCGGCAGGTGGCCAGCTCCGCGTGGCGCTTCTGGGAGCCGTGACACTGGCAACCACCGTGGTGCTGCTCTTTCGGCGTGGACAAGAGCCGTTGGAGCGGGGTGAGGGGCTGGGACTGCTAGCGCTGACATTGCTGGCAGGAGGCTTGTTCTTTGGCGGCGGCCTCGACGAAGCACTCCTCCGAACTGCCTTCAATATAATCCTACTCCTCGTGACTGTCGGCGTCCTCTGGATCGGCTACGAGCGCCGGGAGCCGGGCTGGGTACAACTGGCTCTGGCGTTCTTTGCACTAGAGGTGCTGAGTCGTTACGTCGAGCTGCTCTGGGAGCGCCTACCGATGGAGGTTTTCTTCCTCAGCGCGGGGATCGTTCTTTTAGGGGGCGGGGTCGCGCTGGAGCGAGTACGGCGCACGCTGCTCAAAAAACTAGCGGAGAGGGAGTGAGAAGATGCTTCGTTTTCCAAGACGGTTCGTGCTGATTGTCGTGCTTCAGTTGGCGCTGGTGCTGGGACTATTTGGTGCAAAGCAGCTCACGCTAGGCACAGGGCAACATCTCCTCCTGCGAGTGGAACCTATTGATCCGGTGGATTTCTTCCGTGGCGAGTACGTGGTTCTGAGCTACAACCTCTCCGAGCTGCAGAGCGGGTGGATCGAGGGGCCACCGCTGGTGAAAGGCGAGACGGTCTATGTTGCTCTGGGTCGCAGTGGACGCTTCTACGAGCGCGAGGGCGTCTCCCGCATGCCCCCCAAAGATGCTTTTGCCTTTTTGAAAGGCACGGTTGTCAGCGCCGACAAGAACCACTGCCGCGTGGAGTACGGCATCGAGAGCTGGTTTGTCCCCCGTGGCAAAGGCCCTGAGCTAGAGCGCGAGGGCCGACGATCCGACCGTCAGCTTGTCGCCGAAGTGGTAGTGGACACGCAGGGGCGTGCCGTCTTAAAAGCCGTCACGGTCGAACCCAAGCGCCCACGGGGCGCCTGGTAGTGGAGAAACAGATAGGCTACTGGCGACTCTGCTGGATGAGCGGCGCTTCTTGTGGGATAAGGTAGCGCTCCAACTCATCGTGGGCGGAGGCGGCGTTTTGGGACTCTTTGGCGACACTTCGTGCGGATTCCGAGAGAGCCGCAAGAGCTGTGGCATCTAGTGTTCCCGATTGCTGAGCGGCGATCGCATCCCGAAGGGCGGCGATCTTGGAGAGAATCTCCTCGCGGAGGACGGCAGCGCGGCGGCCCACGAGCGCGGATTTTTCCTGGCTCTCGGCGCGTTGCTCAGCGGACTCAGCCTGACGCAGGAGCGAAGCTGCGATGACAGCGTCGGTTTCCGTAGCGGCGCTCTCGGTAAGCTCCCGTGCCTGCACTCGTAGCAGGCCCGTGTCCTGTGGCTCGATCACCACGGCAGGCAGGGCATCAATGGCCTCCCCCAGTGCAGAGAGCGCCTCGCGCACCTTGAGCGCTGTCGCCTCATTGGCCTCCACGAGCACCGCATCACGGGCCAACTGCAAGTAGGCTTTTGAGAGCTCGTCCTGGCAGCGGCTGATCATGTCCTCCACTTCTTTGGGAGAGAGTGCTTCGTGGGCCTTGCGAAAGACAAACTCAGCAACGGGACCATGGGCAAGAAACCACAGCGCGGTTGTGCCCGCGCCAAAGACAGAAAATCCCAGTGCCGCGTTGCGCAGGGACGCCCCCACGGCAACGCCGGTAAGTGCGACAAAGATACCCCCGAGGAGCATCGTTACCGACGCAACTCCCTTGGTGCCCATTGCCGACGCCGGCGCGGCCAGCGCGGCTTGCTCCTCAGTGAGCTCCATTCCCTGTGCCCAGTAGCTTCCTATCTTCCCCAACTGTGGCTTTGGGATCGGCTCGTCCACCTGCGGCTCCCCGAAGCCCTTGGCGGAGCGCCGCCGCACGAGCTCGACATGGTAGCGGCTGCTTAAGTTCTGCGGAAAGATATCCATGATGTATTATAATACCTTCGCCAAAATCGCGGGTCTTTTTAGGCGGCTCATGCCATGTCGCCCAGGATAAATCTCAAGTCGAAAGTTCCATTTTAGAGACCAGTGGCGGGTAAGAAGCAGCCTTGCCCACTGGATGGATCAATCCCAGACGGCAAACCTTGTCCAGCACAATCTCCATCTGCGACATCAGACGAGCACAAACAATGCCATCCGCAAAATCAGGGAAGCATTTCAAGGCAGAAGGCAGGCATTTCAGGGTTTCCGTCGCGTAGCGACGACCACGGTAGTAACTTTTAAGATCAATGACACCCGCCTCGGGAAACGACTCTTGCAAACCGTCCAAAAGATGACGACTCAGATTGCCAAGAAAGAAGGAAAGACCAACCGCGTTCTGTACAGAAGCCTGATTCACACAGACAAAATCAGACAGGCCAAAATGCTGCTTGGCATCACGAAACTCAAACTCAATCTGGAAACGCAGACTGTAGTAGTCAATCATTGTTAGAGCCGCCAACTCTAAATCGCTGCACAGCAGAATCACATGACCACGACGTTTGGTGACCCGATGCGTCTTGACAAGGATGACAATATTGAGCACATCCGCAAAATCTTTGTGCCGACATTGCATCTGGTAAACCTCGCACTCATAGTCGCCTTCCGGCTCACAGGACACACGAGAAGCGAGCGGTAGATTGTCGTAATCGAGCCTCTCTCCCTACTTGAGACGGGGACTTGCCTCTTTCTGAGCCTCCGTTGGCAGAAGATACAGTTTTGCATTGTGACGCATTTTAGAGAGCAGATGCAATCCCAACCGACGTGACATCGAGTAAGCGGGTTGATTTCCAAAATGTCCGTCTAAGACCAGGTAGTGCAACGGTATCTTCTTACCAATAAGCGCGAGGAGTTTCTGAATCCAGAGAAAAATACGCATAAGCTCTGGGTTCAAAGTAACTTGCTCTTTGTTTTTATTTTTACTGCCCTTTGGCCTGCCTGATTTTGCAATTTGATCTTGTGTTTTGCAATTCTTATTTTTTCTCTCTTCTTGAGTGCGAACGATTTGTTGAACAGATAGGGTGTAGGCTTGCCTCTTCTGGACGTTGACCAAAGCGAGGGCGAAGAAAGCGACTGCGGGCACAGGTTTCTGTGCAAGGGAAGAGAAAAAACGGTCTAATCCAAAAGTGCTTTTGCCTGCCTTTTTGAGAACGGTTTCATCGCCTACCAGAAGATAGGTATCTGTCGCAACATAGAGCACCAGTACGAAGAGGAGCCAGTGAATCTGTGTCCAATCAATGTTTGTCTGAAAGAAGCGGTGAACGCTGCGATAGCTTCCTCCTTTATCTGCCCATCGTGCGATACTTTTCTGAGTAATATTGGCGGGCATGACCAGTATGGCCATCACAATATGGTAGAGTTGTCGGCAGGTTGTCTTTGTCAGGATTGGCTGTAATTTCAGCAAAAGCGGTAGAATGTCGGGCATGGGTTTTTGGGGTTCTCCAGTCTGGTTTGATCACTTTGACTGTACTCCAAAAGCCCTGTTATCTTGTTGATATCGGCGTCGATCTAGTCGCCGTTTTTGGCGAAGGTATTGGTAAAAGCTTTAATATTGCTATGGCTTGTTCTGGTTCGATGCGGAAAAACTCTCGTTTTGGGTTGATACGGTTTGGTCCAAAGGCGGTATGAAGGGCTTTTTCAACTTCAGCGGCATTAGGTGTTTTGCAGGCAAATTCTAGATCGAAAGGAACGGGAACCCCGGTTGAGTAAAGCTGACCTAGCCGAGTAGCTACATCCTCTTGCGTTGTGTAACCAATCTTGACCAACCCTGGCATAGCAGGGTTGGTGAGAACATAGACAACTTCCATAATTTTTTTCGCTCACTTCACCCAGTCGCCGTCCACTAAGCGCCAGATGCCCAGTGGGTTGCCGTCTTGGAGCTCGGGGGGGAGACGGTGGTTTTTCACGTTGTCGTAGCTGCACAGCATCGAGAAGCGGGCGATGGCGTGGGGAATGCCGACGCTGGAGAAGTACGGATGGCCCGTGGCGGGGAAGGGGCCGCCATGGTTCATCGCGGGGCTAACGGCGACTCCCGTGGGCATCTTGTTGTTGAGAAGCCGCCCGACTTTCACACGTAGCGCCGGGGCGAGTCGGCTGTAAAACGCATCGTCGGAGCCTTCGTCTCTTGCGTAGACCGTGCCCGTGAGATTGCCCTCCAGTGCATTCGCGACAGCGATCATCTCGTCGCCATTTTCGCACAACACGAGCAGGCTTACCGGCCCGAATGCCTCGGTTTGGAGCGCCTCGGGGTGGGCGATAAACTGTGCGCCCGTCACCGTGAGAAGGGTGTTGGCATAGCGGAAGCCGGGATCATCGGCAATAATCTCCCCCCCACAGACGACGCTTGCTCCGGCGGTTTTGAGGGTCTCGACGGCCTCCGCCAGACCATCGCGCCCACCTTTGTTGAGTAGCACGCCCGGCTTGCCCGCGCTGAACTTCGCCGCTGTGGCAGCCACAAACGCGTCGCCAAGCGGACCTGCAGGCAGGACGACGAGGCCCGGATTGGTGCAGAACTGGCCGGTGCCCATCGTGCAGCTTGTGAAAAACTCTCCTGCAAGTGCTTCCAAATTCGCTTCAAGGTAGTCTAGCAGTACAAAGACGGGGTTGACGCTGGACATCTCCAGATACGCCGGTTTGCCGTAGCGGTCCGCCACTTCCTTGAGCTGCATTCCCGCCGAGCGACTGCCTGTGAAGCCCACGGCGGCGATGGCGGGGTTCTCAATCATGCCCAAACTGAGCTTGTGGTCCATGCGGTAGAGCACCTGAATTGCACTGGCGGGCAAGCCGATCTCCATGGCGGCTTGGTGGGCACACTCAGCCATCAGGCGGCTCGTGGTCGGGTGGCTGGTATGTACTTTCGCAATCACCGGGCAGCGCGCCGCAATCGCCGCCGCGAAATCGCCGCCGGAGATGGCGTTGAAGGCGAACGGGAAGTTATTGGGGCCAAAGACCAGCGCTGCGCCTCCGAGCGGCTCATGAATCGAGCGAATCCCCGCTTTCGTGTCAAGGACCGGGCGTGTCCAGCTTCGCGTAACGGCGGCTTGGGCGGCCTGCCGGAGCTGGCCCGTGGTGCGCGGAAGCTCGACGGAGTTTAAGCGCGGCTCGGCAGGAAAGCCCGTCTCCGCGTGGGCCGCAGCGACCAGCGCCTCACGATTCGCCTCTAAAAGATCGGCGTAGCGGTTCAGAAACGCGGCAATGGTCTCGGGGCTTGTGCCGCGTAGCAGCGGCGCGGCCTCGGCGGCGGCGGCGAGCGCAGCATCTACGTCCGCCTGGCTGGAGACAGGGTAGATATCCTCGGTGAGAGGCTGGCCGGTGGTCGGGTTGGTAGCGGTAAAAGTGCTGGTCGGGTTGGTGGCAGTGCGCCACTGCCCGGCGATCAGGACAGGGTGAAGGGTAGACATAGCACTCTATTGTACCGCCCCAAGTGCGTTCCTCACGTCTTCTAGAGCAAGGCGAATCGCAGCCCAGTCTTCTTCCCAGGGATGGGTGAGTGCGTTCATCAGCAGCCCTGCCTCTGCGGCATGCGACTTCTCCAGAGCTGAACGGCCTACTATTCGCACTGCCATCTGCGTGAGAAACGCCTCGTCAAAGGCCAAAAGTGCCTGTCGAAACGAACTTACATCCGCCACGACGCGTCCTGAAGGGGAGGCAGTGAAGAACTCTGGATTGTGGCTGTGATGCCAGTCCAAGATAACTTGCTCCCCCTGCCGCCAGAGGGTGATCTTCGGAGCGGCTGTGAAGTGGCCCGAATCGAGCTGTCGCCACCACCACCACTGTAGAGCCTCGTTGCGACGTTCCCAGCGGCTCAGGTCGTCCTCAGGCTCCTCCGCCCACGCGGCAGAGCGCTGCAAGAACATCTCCCAGCTCCCACGATCCCACAGTAAGGCCGCGATGTCATCGGGCACAGGAAGCAGAGCCTGACGAACACACTGGAGCAAATCCTGCCAGAAGCGTGCAACATAGTAGTCTGCATAGGGACGTGCTGGAGGAGGCGCTGATTCACAGATCTCCCCCTCCGCTTCGGTTTGCCAGGCTGCCAGGGTCGTGTCTGTCCAGCGGAAAAGCTCCTGCTCTCCGGCTTCAATCCAGTACCAACCATCGGTGAGAAAGTACCAGTACTCAAGTGCTTTCTCTGTGAGTTCTTCGGGTGGACGTAGCTGAAAACAAAATCGAATCATGTGTCTGACTTCTCTATCGGTTATTCTTCCCCAAAGCTAAAAGCAGGAACCATGAACTCTTTCAGACTTTTCTGGTACAAAAGGAGTGAAGATGAAATCGGAGGAGGCCCGCTGGATCGTGGGGCTACGTCGTGGCGACACGGCGGCGTTTGCCTGGCTCTTAGACACGTTCGGTGGACGGGTCCATGGCCTTGCACGTCGCTACGCCCGCTGCGATGCCGACGCCGACGATCTGACCCAGGAGATCTTTGTGGCGCTGCATGCCAGCTTGCCCAAGTTCCGTGGGGACGCAGCCCTCGCGACTTTTATCTACCGTGTTGCCATGAACCACTGCTTGAAACACCGTGCTCGCCAGAAACCGGAGGCCGTTTCCTACGACGATCTCCCGCTGGCCGCCGCCGATACTGATGCCCCGGAGCGCGCTGTTGCCCGCAAAGAACTGGCCGCGACCCTGGAGACCGCACTGGGGACGCTGACCGAAGAGCATCGCCAGATTGTCGTGCTCCACGAGCTGCACGGGCTGACCTACGCCGAGTGCGCCACGGCGATTGGTGTGCCCGTCGGCACCGTCAAGTCGCGGCTCTTCCATGCGTTTCGCAAGCTCCGTGGGCAACTGGAGGGCTACGTCCATGCCTCAGCCTAGATCATCGGTGCGGGAGTGTCGCAACTCCCTACAAGAGGAGCTGAAAGCCTACCTAGATGGAGAGCTGCCGCCCCTGCGTCGTGCCGCCGTGGAGCGCCACCTGGGCACATGCCTTGCGTGTCAAGCAGAGCTGAAGAGCCTGCGCCAGCTCTCGGTACAGCTCAGCGAAGCGCTTCCCACTGCCGCGCCTCTTCCCGATGCCCTGCGTGCCCGAATTCTCCGTAGTCTACCCGATGCGCCCACCCCACGCCCCGTTCTGTTCCCTTTCTGGCGGCGGCCCGGCCCCCTGGCGGCGTTTGGCGGAGCGCTGGCAGTGGGCTGCGCCTTCTGGCTCTGGGTGCGGGTGCCCGAGAGTGGGAAGCCTATGACAGCGACAGCTTCGAGTGCTACCCGTGCAACGATGACCGACGAAGCCAAGAGCGTTGCGGTTCCCCCCGCTTCCGTCGCGCTTAGGGCCAATGAGAATGAGGCACAGAAGGCTCCTGCGTTTGCTGCTGTACACGAGAGTGCTTCCTCGTTGAAGGCCTCACTGCCTGTCTCAGTGAGTCCGGGAGTCTTTAGGGAGCAGGCTAGCGGCGCGGGTAGAGTGCGCCTGAGTTCTCCCGCAGCACCCTCCCCAGTACTTTCCGACGGCGATCCTGAAGGCGCGGGGAAGAAGGATAAGGA
>NZ_JAYUPA010000840.1:0-3155 GCF_043760365.1 Armatimonas sp. | reverse complement strand
GGCGCTTGTCGCCGGGAACCGCGTACCAGTCTTTGATACGCTTGTCGAGCTTTTCGGACTCAGCGCGCAGAATCGGGTCGTCAAGGATTGAGCCCTTGCGGCGCGTGGCATCAAAGGCGATACGCTTTTCGACGGCGCGCACGGCATCGAGGTACTCTTCGAGCTTCAGCCGATCCGCGGCGCTAATTTTCTTCTTCAGCCCGCTCGCATCGTCGAGCACGGCATCGAGCACGGATTTATCGCTGGCAGAGACGCCTCGGCCCTTCTGACCCTGCCGGAAAAGACGGTCAAAGGCCGCTTGCGGGTTGATCTCGCGTGAGACGGGCGTCGTGGGCGTGCTCCAGGAGATATGCGAGCCATAAAGCGCAGTCAGCCCGACATTGATGTCCACATAGGTCGTCGGGGGATCCACCGAGAGCTCCAGCGACGGCAGCGGAGTCAGATTTCCGAGCTTCTGTGCAATCAATTGATCCAGCGAGGTGCCTCCCGCGTTCATATTCGCGCCGGTGGTCTTGGAGATCGTCGTGCCCGTGAGAAAGGGCGCGATTTTATAGTAGTGCCCGTCTCCGGTAATCGATCCCTTGTTCATCAGCTCGGTGAGCACCAGAATATCGTCTTTGACAGGAGCGAGCGGCGCAAGGATCTCGGAGAGCTCGAACTGGCGACCAGTGCCTTGTGGAGTCCAGGCGAAGGGGTTCACCCCATTGGGCATGTAGAGGACAGCGAGGCGATTGGGCGACTTTGCCGCCGTCTGGGCAAGCGCCTCGAAAGCGGGCAGGGCAAGCGCGACACCCGCGCCCCGCAAAACAGTTCGTCGTGTGAGAGGCTTCATCGTAACCATTCTACCGCAACAGCGTTTAATATGATAAGGAGTAGTCCAATGAGCAAAGTAAGTAAGATCGTCGCGGCGCTGTGTGTGCTGCTACTGTTGGTGGCAGGCATCTGGTCGCTCGCGCCACGCCCGCCTGCGACACCAGAGCTACAGATCGCGGAGTCGCTGCAAGAGGCTGCTGATGCCGCGCAGGCGAGGAAAGTATCCCGACTGATGGACCTGATCTCCGATGACTTTAAGAGCGGGGTGATGACCAAGTCCCTGCTGCATCTCCAGCTTGCTCGGGCACATAGCAGTGGACGCGGCGTGAAGTACGATGTGAAAGTGATGCCGCCCAAGATCCTGCCCTCGGCGGATGGGGACCCGAACCAGCGCGTTGTCTTCACCTCGGCGTCGGTGCTGGGCGATGGTGATGAAACCCTCTGGGGCGGCAATCAGCTCACGCTGGTGATGCGCAAGGAGACCCGCCGCCATAATCTCTTGTTCACCGAGCCGCACTGGCGCGTGATCTCCATTGCCAACCTGCCGCCGCTCCCGGGCGAAGGCGACTAAGTGGCAGCCCGTCCCCAAGTGAGCGTGCTCTGCGTCGGCAAGCTGCGCGAGGCGTTCTGGAAAGACGCGGTCGCGGAATACGTCAAGCGCCTTGGGGGGCAGACCAGCACGTTTCAGCTCGTCGAAGTTGAGGAAGACACCCGCGCCGACAGCGAAAAAGAGGGCGAGCGGCTCCTTTCTCGAATCCCCGAGCGCGGCTGGGTCGTGGCCTGCGATGGCACGGGCAAAGCCATTTCCTCGGAGACGCTGGCCGCTAAAATAGAGCAGGTCTGCACCGATGGCGAGAGCCACTTACTCTTTTTGATCGGCGGAGCCAATGGGCTCAGCGATGCCGTCCGTGCCCGGGCGAACTTCTTGCTTTCGTTTGGCCCGATGACCCTCCCCCACCCCCTCGCCCGCGTCGTTCTGGTCGAGCAGCTCTACCGAGCCTTCAAGATCAATCGCGGCGAGGCGTACCACCGGTAGGCTCAGTCAAACGGCAGCTCCGGCGGCGGCAAGAGCTCCCCCGCAGCGCGGCAGGCTTCGAACCAAATTTGTAGCGGTGCAAGATCCGGCTCCGGCCCTGGGGGGAACCTTTCCGGGCTGACCGTGATCGGAGGAGTGGAGAGAGAAAAGCCTTGGAGCCAGTCGGCCTCGGCTTGGGAGGCAAAGTAGAGATCCGTGGCGTAGGTTAACTCCAAACGATTGGGAACCAGGAGCTCGGCGGAGGGATATTTACCGCTGCGCCAGTCACCAAGAAACGCGGCTTTCTCAACCGGGTCAGTAATCGGGATAAACTCCTCACGGTGCGCCCAGCGTTTCGTGTTCCACTTCAAATAGGCCGCGCCGGGCAAGTTACTAATCGCGGGATCGAATGCAAGCAGCGCATGCGGATAGCCTCGCTTGAGTTTGTCGGCAAGAAGCGGCGTCTTTGAGGCGAAAGAAAAGTGAAGGTAGCCTTCTAAGCCCAGCTTGCGGCGACGGGCAAGTGCGCTCGGGCGTGGGTTTGCGGATGCCCGAAGCACCCCTTCCGTGAGTATCGCCGGAAGAAACGCAAGTGGGGTCGCGTGCCAATAAAACTCGGGGCCAGGAACCATTCTCTTAAAAGGATTGTACACTCTCGTTGCGAAAGAGGAATCCCCCGCGATACAATCGGCGGCATCGTCTTTAGGAATTAATTATGGCAAGATCACTCATCATCGTGGAATCGCCCGCAAAAACCAAGACCCTCAAAGGTTTTCTGGGCCCGGACTATAAAGTTGAGGCCAGCATGGGCCATGTCCGTGACCTCCCCAAGTCCAAGCTATCTGTGGATATTGAGAATGATTTCGCGCTGACTTACGAACCACTGAAGGATCGTAAAGACGTTTTAGGCAAGCTCGCGGCGGCGGCCAAGGGCTGCGACACGATCTACCTTGCCTCAGACCCTGACCGCGAGGGCGAGGCAATCTCCTGGCACATTGCAGCGGCGCTCAAGCTCCCCAAGTCTCGGATCAAGCGCATTGTCTTCAACGAGATTACCAAGTCTGCCGTGCAGGCCGCGCTCGCCAATCCACGTGATATCAATCAGGATAAAGTGGAGGCGCAGGAGACACGCCGAACGCTGGATCGGCTGGTGGGCTACAAGATTAGCCCGCTGCTCTGGAAAAAAGTGCGAAAGGATCTCTCCGCCGGGCGCGTTCAGTCCGTGGCCGTGCGCCTGATCTGCGACAGAGAGCGGGAGATTCTCGCGTTTGTGCCCGTGGAGTACTGGAGCCTCACGGCAAATCTTGCGCCCCAGACCGGCAAGAAA
>NZ_JAYUPA010000839.1:0-3157 GCF_043760365.1 Armatimonas sp. | reverse complement strand
AGCAAGGGCAAGGAGGCTGAGCAGAGCGAGTGGTTTGATGTGGGGCATGGGATATTTATCCTAACGTAGGGCTTGTCTTTCCAAGATTCGGTTTTCTGCGTTGAAGCCAAAGATCCGTACTGTCACTCGCCCAATATCGGTCTTGCCGACGATATGTATTTGGCTGTCTTCCTCGAAGTGTGTTTCCCAAAGATCGGTGCGTGGATTGAAGAAGCGTATCAGTGTAGGATCATCCGAGTCGCGAACGGAGCCAATATCACTGCCTTTATTTCGGTTACAGAAAAAGCACGCGAGAGCTAGATTTTCCGTGATTGTCAGCCCTCCGTGTTTTTCGCTCAGGATATGATCCACCTCGCAGCCGAACTGGGTATCGTTTTCATGGATGCCACAGTACTCACAACGATTCCTTGCTCGCTCCCGTACTTCCCGTCGCAGAGGAAGAGGGATGTACGTGGTACTCATGGGGTTTGCTGGAGATGTTTACGGGCACGCGCTTTAATCAGCCGCATGAGATGTTCCAGCTGAGCGTAGTGATCCAGCTCGCTTTTTTCTTCCTCAGTAAGGCTGCCTGCTTTTTCGCGGCCCACCAGCTCCCAGACACGTGCCCGTGCTACTTCGCTCGGCTTGAAGTCTAAAATATGAGGAGCTGTTGCAAGCAAGTCCAGGATTTCTTCGTCAGCGCGAACCGTGGTCATGGTGCTAATTATATCCGCTCTACTGGTTATTTCTCAATCAGATAGTAGAGCGTGTCGGGGTGCAGGGAGATATTTTTGGCGTTGCCGATTTTGGCGACCAGGTAGCCGTTGGCATCCAGCGCGGTGACGGTGAGCGCTGCGGCATCGGGGCGGGTGAGGATGACCGTGCCATTGAGATTCTTGACGAGAATCGGAGCGCCGCCAAGGCTCTCGATGCGCTGGAGTCCTTTGTCGGCAGGTGCTGTCTTCCAACCCCAGTTCTTATCCTCGGACATTACCTGGAGGAGCAGCTTTTTGGAGATCGCAATCGGCAGGCCATCGAGCGCGACCAGAGTGATTGTCCCGTACTCAAGCTGGCTGGTGACCGTCATTCCCGGCAGCGTCACCGTGCCCGCATCGGCGAGAAACCCCGTAATTGCATTCACCTGCGGCGCGGCGATCACGGCGCGGCCACTGCCCCAGTTCCAGGTGAGCTCATTGGTGGCACTCTTGGCTACTTTCTTCTGCCGGTCAATGCCCGTGAGACTGCCGAGCCTGGACGGGGCTCCTGCCTCAGATATATTCGCCCGCACCTGCCCGACGAGATAGGCGAGCGGATCAAGCGCGGGAAGCGTGTCAAGAGTTTTGGTCTGGCCAATGGGAATGTCGGCGGCGCGAAGGGCATCGAGATTGACCGGAGCGCTGACGGGCGCGCCCTGCAATGACAGAAGATTACCGAGCTTGAGATTCGCCTCGACCACAACCGGAGCGGTTTTCACCAAGCCTCTGCGGAAGATCAGCGCCGCCGCCGGAGACTGTCCCATCACACTGGGCACTTGCAGGTCAAATTTGCCGTGCTGCTGATTCCAGCTCGCCCCTGAGAGTGCGAAGAAGTGAATCGCGCTGGAGTCCTGGAGCGCCCCGTAGGCGGCGGCGAGCAGCGGCAGGTCGGCGCGGAAGCGGTTGGGCATCGGCCAGTTCACCTCAGAGACCATCGAGGGCAGCCCGTTCCACTTGAGGTCAAAAAGTGGTAGGCCCTCCTCGGGTGATTTTAGCGCGGACTTGTCCTCGTACAGATCCCCGACACTCAGGCTGTAGCTCGCACGTGGGCCTTCGTGCTTGCCGCCAAAGTAGCCGTGGCGGTCCATGGCGTCTAAACTTGCGCCCGTGTTGCTCCACTTGTCCAGCGGCCCTAGGAACTGCGGGCTGCCCGTGACCCAGTTTGAGCCGTAGACGGAGGCTGAAAAGCCCAGCTCACTCTTGAGAAACTTTGCGGTGCCCTCAAAGAACGCCCGCTGGCTCTGTGCCAGAAACGAGGCCGTGTCTTGTGAGCGCAGGCCGCGCTTGTTGAATAGCTCCCAGATCGGCGAGAATGCAGCCCGACCCTCGGCTGGTTTGTCGCGTGCGTTTGGCTCTTTCCAGGCCGTCAGCGCTGTTTCTAGTGCGCCGTATTTCTTGCTCAGCCACTCAGCGAATTGTTTCTCTAAAATCGCCATTTGGGGCGCGGGAATGTTATCGTAGCTAAACGTCCAGAACAAGTAGCTGTCCTCGTTGCACAGCTCCGCCATCGCGACCGCCGGATCTTTTCCGAGGGGCTCGCCGGTTGGGTTTGGCGCGGTGAGAATGGTTCTCCACCAGCTCCGGTAGATTTGCTGAAACTCGGGGCTAAAGAAAAGTAGTGCGAAGGGCTTTTTGCCCGGCGTGTAGCCCGCAAGCGCATCGCCTGCCGGAATCTCCAGCCAGAGCGGGAAGTAGATCGAGAGGCAGCTATAAATTCCCTCTTTTTTGAGTGCGGCCACAAAGCGCTGGAGGCCCGCGAGCTTATCGGGGTCTATCTCGCGGAAGTTACTGTCTTTCCAGAGGCTTCCATGAATCCGAACTAAGTTCACACCTTTTTTGGCTAAGTCCCGCGCCAGATAATTGAGAGAAGCCTGCGGCATGCGCGTCAGCTCGCCGCCCGCGTTCACTGCCCAGAAGCGCTCGGGCTGGCCGGTCTTGCTATGGACGAAGCTCTCGCCCTTGCGAATGATAAAGCCGTTTTCCCCGGCGACTCTCTCATTAAGCCCGCGCAGATCCAGTGCCGTCGGTTGGAACGCGTCTAAATCGGGCTCAAATGCGAACCAGCCTGGCTCGGTGCGGTTTAGCTTCTCGCCGGGCTTGCTCTTGCCACGCGGCAGAAACGGGACTTTGGTGAGCACGAAACAGTCAAACGCCGCCGCACCGTTATTCTCGGTCAGCTCGATGCGCAGCGTGTGCTTCCCCGCCGTGAGAGTTACGTCTCCTGCCCCAACCCAGTTCGCCCCGACAAACTGTCGGATAGGCGAGTCGTCGAGGAGTGCGGGGTCTTTGCCGACACTCTGCCAGGGCTGCTGGTCGAAGCGCCAGCGAAACGGGCCGTGCTTCCAGAACTTGCGGGCGTAGAAATCATAGCTGCCCGTGCTGGGAACCGTGACATCGTACTCTAAAAACAGCGGCAGGCTACG
>NZ_JAYUPA010000838.1:0-3159 GCF_043760365.1 Armatimonas sp. | reverse complement strand
TTCGGCGGGAGGAGCAGAGGAAGGGCGGGGCGCGCAAAACCGGTTGGCGTCCGAGCTTGGAAGAGCCGCACGAAGGACAGAAAGAGGTTTTAGAGGGTGCTGCGGCGTTCAACGTGCTTTGTATGGGTCATCGGTGGGGAAAGACGCGGCTTTCGGTGCGGTTGATCGCGGAGCCGCTGTGTGCGGGGTATCCGGTGGGGCTTGGTGTTCCTGAGTACGCGAAAGCGGCGGGGGTTTGGCGAGAGCTGAAAGACAAGCTTGAGCCCATCACCAAGTACAAGAACGATTCGCTGTGGGAGCTGGAGACGATCACCGGGGGGTTCTTTAAGGTGTTTCCGCTGGATCGAAACCCGGACGGTCCGCGCAGTTTTAAGTTTCGTCGTTTTATTGTGGATGAGGCGGCGTTCTGCAAGAAGCTGAAAGAGGCGCTGGAAGATTCGATACTGCCGACACTGGCCGATGATCCCGATTCGGATTTGTGGCTATTGTCTTCGAGCAGAGGCAAAAACACATTCTGGAATTACTGGAAGCGTGGAGAGCCAGGCGGGGGCGAGCAGCGGGCGGGGTGGAGGAGCTGGCGCAAGCCAACCAACACAAACCCACATATTAGCGCGGCGCGGTTGGCCCAGCTAAGGGCGGAGGTGTCGGAGCGGAAAGCGGCGGTTCAGTACGATGCTTCTTTCGATGTGGGTGGGTTGTTCTTTGACGATTGGCAGGAGAGCAAGAGCGGGCGTGACTGGCACGTTTGTACGCCGTTTGCTGTGCCGCCCTGGTGGATCGCAACGGGCGGAATGGACTTTGGTAAGAATAACTTTGCCTGTCATATCAATCGTTGGGACGAAGACGGGAACTGCTTTATTGTTCGGGAGGTGACGCTGCATAATGCGGTCCCCAGTGAGCAAGCGGTAGCGGTGGTGAAGGCGCTGGAAGATGAAGGGCTGAAGCCGTCTGAGGTGGTGATTTATGCGGATCCGTCCGGGTTCCCTCCGATCAACCCGAAGGAGCGGCGTGGTCAGTACGATGTGGAGGCGTTTTGGTCGGTGGGTCTGAGAGTGGAGAAAGCTGAAAACGATAGGCAAGCGACAAACGGGAACGCTGCGGAGTGGCTGAGGGACGGACTGCGGGAAACGGATAGCAGGGCGAAGGCGGGGCGGCTTGATGAGATTACAGAGGGGCAGAGTTTTCCCAGGGTGCGGGTGTTTCGCGGTCGGTGTCCCGATTTGGTTCGCACGATTCCGCTCATGGAGCCCCTGCCGGATAACTTGGATGATTTTGATTCGGACGGTCCGGACCACTGGGTTGATTCTGGACTTCGGTACGGTCTGCGGCCTAAAAGTCGTGCGCCAAAGAGTAAGCGGCCTACAAAGGCCACGTTTGAATATCTGCCTCCTGAGTGGGGCAACGGTACGGTGTGCGGCACACCTAGCCGGACTGCGCGGAGCAAGAGGAAGTAGTTAATATCTTGAATCTTTGGGAAATGGCAAAAGAGAAACTAGGGATCGGTGGCAAGAAAACTGTCGCTGAGTTCGGCGCGTCTCTACCCCAAAGCGAGATTGACAAGGTTGAAAACAATATCGCCGCCGCGTCTTCCTCTCCCGACCTGGCTTCTTTCTGGCGCAAGCGCTTCAACGAATCGAAGGCAAGCCGTCAAGACATAGAGGCCGACATGGTAACGGGCTGGCTCATGGAAACCGGCCAGCAGTGGGCGCAGTGGGATTCTTCGGCTCGGCAGGTAAGAGAGCTGCAAGTCGCTGGCAACGAGCCTGAAACCCTGGTTGTGGATAATCTGTCGGGCATGTTGGTAGAGAAAGTGGCCTCTATTGTCACGTCCGGCGCTCCCGATGTGGCCCCCGTGGCGCTCTCTGGCTCTCCGCTGGACCGGGCCGCGACGGAAGAGGCTAAGGCCATGTTTGCCGCCGAAGACGTGCGGCAGAACAGACGAAACCAACGGTTTAATCATGTGCGTTGGGCGCTGGTGACGGGCGAGGGCTGGATCTTGCCGCGCTGGAACGCTACGGCGCTGGTTCCTGTGGCAGAAATGCAAGGCGGGCAGATCGCCTCTCGCAAGTCGGCCCCGCTTGGTGCTATGTCGGAAGAGGCTGTCTCTGGCCTTGAAATCTTCCTTGATCCCCTGGCCCCGAGCGTGAATGAGTCTGATTACGTGATTCACGCGACGGTAAAATCCGTTGCTTGGGTGCGCTCTCTTATTGGTAAAGAGACCATGCTCAGAAAGGGTATCAATCCCGATGCGAAGGCGGGCGGGGCGCTCTCTCCCGCGTTTCTGGATCACACAGAGCAACTGGTAGCGGCTCGATCTACTGCTGCAAACGAGGCGAACGCGTACTCTGTGCTGGACTGCTGGGCGCTTCCTAAGCCTGGCTCGATGTTTCCTGAGGGTCTGCGCTGCGTGATTGTCGCGGGGCATGTTGCTTACTGTGGGTACTGGCCGTATGAGAAAAAAGACGCTTATCCTTTCATCCCGTTGGCTTGGAAGCAGATCCTGGGTTCGTGCCGTGGCCGTGGCCTCATGGCGGAGCTGGCCCCGCTTCAGGTTGCTTACAATCGGTGCTTGACCGATGTGATCAACTACATGGAAAACGCGGTTCCTACGATCCTGCTCCCCGAAGGGGGGGACGTGACGCCGGGCGCTTACTCGATTGAGCACACAAAATCTCTGCGGGTGATTGTGGCGAACCTTCTCGGCTCTGGCGGTGTTCCTCCTCAGTGGCAAAATGCTCCCGCTGTGCCGGGCGATATTTACCGCTTGAAGGATTGGATCTGGGGGGACATGCAGCATCGGGCGGGTATTCATGACCCGTCTCTTGGCACGGTTTCCGGTGATGCGTCGGGGGTCTCGATCAGTCTTCTTCAGCAGTCCGACCAGACACAACACGCTCCGTTTCTTGCTGCGATTGAAGAGGCGGCTCGGCACGTTCGGGAGTGGGAAGTAGCGTTGTACTCTCAGTTTGCCGCCCCGTGGGTTCCTCGCATTGTGGGCCTCGACGAGAAAGGCAACCCGGCGGGCGATAAGTTCCAGGCGGTGGCGCTGCGGGCCTTGACGGGTGGCGGGCAGGTCGGCATCCACCTTGCCCCCGGCTCCGCGATTGCGACAACCCCAGCGGCAAAGGAGCAGAAAGCGCAGGGCTGGCACGATAAGGG
>NZ_JAYUPA010000837.1:0-8995 GCF_043760365.1 Armatimonas sp. | reverse complement strand
GTTTCTGGGGAGTTAATCTGTGCTTTGGGGCAAACTATCTGGATAAACCCGATGCGGATAAGCTTGCTGAACGGCTGGGACGCTTGGGCTATAACAGTGTTCGTATCCACCACTACGATGGAGAAGCTGTCAATGCCGCGTCTTTAGACAAGCTCGACTACTTGATCGCGGCACTCAAGAAGCGTGGTCTCTACATCAAGACCGATCTGTTTGTCTCGCGCCCGGTGCCCGACACTCTCTCACTGGGAGATTTCAAGGCGGCAGTTCTTGTTTCCGATGCCGCCTTTGGTAACTGGAAGGACTTTGCCCGGACGCTGCTCACGCATGTTAATCCCTACACTCAGCTTGCCTGGAAAGATGAACCCGCGCTAGGCTGGCTCTGCGTGGTCAATGAACCCAATCTGACCAACGGGCTTGCGACTTTCAAGCCCGAGTTGCTTGCCCTACTGGATAAAGAGTGGCAGGTGTGGCGCAAGAGCCGCAATCTGCCGACAGCGCCTCTGCCTCGCACCGTTGGCAACGATCGCGCCGGGCGGGAAGTGGGAGCCTTTCTCGCAATGCTCCATGAGCGCGGTTTTGTGAAGATGAAAGCCGCGATTCGTGAGCTAGGCTGCAAGGCGCTTCTGACAGATCTCAATGGCTGGTCCGAAAGCCCGGCGTTTATGGCGGCGCGTACCGATCTCGATTTTGTGGACACCCACTTTTACTGGGACCATCCGAACTTTCTGGAAGAGGACTGGAAGCTGCCGTCGTCAGGAGCCCAAGACGGCGCTTCCGCCTTGAGTAGCGGAGGAACCGGCCCAGGTGGGGTTGCGATGACCCGGCTCTTTGGCAAGCCCTTTACTGTCAGTGAGTTCAACTACACAGCCCCAAACAGAACACGCGCGGAGGGTGGTCTCTTGATGGGTGCAGCGGCAGCGCTTCAGGACTGGGATGCTGTCTGGCAGTTTGCCTACGCCCACACCGTTGAGTCCGCAGTGGCCCCCGGAGCCCTGAGCTACTTTGATCTCGCCAACGATCCGGCCGGCCTGATGAGTAGCCGGGCGGGATCGCTCTTGTTCCTGCGCGGGGATGTGCGCTCGGCTCCCAATGCCGTTTCACGGCACCTGCGCCGTGATGAACTTCTCACTAAACCAGAGCTTGCGGTCTCCGCAGGGTTTGGAGAGCTAGCGCTCGTCACCCGTGTTGGCACTTGGGTAGAAGAGGCCAGCGGCCCGCTGGCTCCCCCGCGCCCTACCGAGCTTCGCTTGACCAAAGGTGACTCCAAAGATGCTCTGGCACAGCTCTTCCAGTCCAATCGTCTCTCCGCGACAAACCGCACTAACTTCGAGACCCAGGAACGCCAGGCAGAGACCGGGGAGCTTGCGGTCAACGGCCAGTTCGGCTCGCTGCGCATCACGACGCCGAAGCTTTTAGGGGGTATCTGCCCGGAAGGGGACTCGATCCAGTGCGGCCCGCTACGCATTGGCGCGGAGGTCGCGGAGGCCACGGTCTATGTGGCGTCCCTTGATGGAAAGCCGGTCTCCGAGAGTGCCCGGCTTCTAGTGGCCCACATTACTGATGTCCAGAACACGGGAATTCGCTATGGTGCTCCCGATCTTAAAATTCTGGAGGCCTGGGGCACACTTCCCCACCTGGTAAAACGTGGTGCCGTCAATGTGACTCTCACGCGCAAGCTTCCGGGCAAAGTGGAAGCCTGGCGCCTCGACACCAGTGGGAAACGTGTCGCACCTCTGGCGGCCAAGCTAGCGGGCACCGAGCTGAGCCTTCCGCTAAGCACTCTCGGACCAGACGGTAAAGCGACGATATACTATGAGGTAGCGATTAAGTAGAGGGAGACTCGAATGCCCCTGGTAACGATTGAAGAACGTCTGACGGAAGTGGAGAAGAAACTAGCCAGCCTTCTGGGGCAGACAGTTAGAGAACCCGAACATAAAATAATGCCCTGGTGGGAAAGTATATCCGGTACCTTTGCCAACAGCCCGGACTACGATGAGGCGATGCGTCTAGGAAAAGCCTATCGAGAATCTCTACGACATGTGGAACAAGAAGAAAGCCCGCCAGGTAAGTGACGTGTATCTTCTCGACACGGATCATATGACGCTTCTGGAACGTGGAGGAGCTGCAAGTGAGGCCATTAAAGCCAAGTTACGTTAAGTTCCACAAGATGATATTGCAACAACAATCATTAGCTATGAGGAACAAACACGGGGCTGGCTTGCCCGGATTGCCAGCCTTTCAGATGCCTCACTACAGGCAGTTCATTACCTCCAATTAAAGCGGCAGTTACAAAACTACTGCCGTGTGGCTGTGGTAGACTTCGACCAACAAGCGGTTCAAGAATTTATGACTCTACGCCAGGCAAAGCTGCGTCTGGGGACTATGGATTTAAAGATTGCAGCTATTGCGCTTGCGCATAGAGCAACACTACTAACGAGAAATAGCTCAGACTTCGGCAAGGTTCCAAACCTCACGATCGAAGACTGGAGCATCTGAGAGGTTTTTGCATGGGGCTTTTGGACGGTAAAAAAGGGATTCTCTACGGGGTGCGTAACTCCTGGTCTGCGGGCTGGGGCTGTGCTCAGTCGCTGGCACGCGAGGGTGCGCAGTTTGTCATGACGTACTACGGAGAGCGCGAGGAAAACGATGTCAAGAAGCTGGCGGCCAAGCTTCCTGAGGGCAGTGTCCCCTTAATCGAGCCCTGTAATCTGTTGGATCCAGAACAGATCGCGGCGCTCCACGAGAAAGTCGCGGCGACTTTCGGGACGCTGGACTTTGTGGTGCACTCGGTTGCGTTTGCCAAGGGGCTGGATGGCCGCATGATTGATGTGAGTGGCCCGGACTTTGATATCTCGCTCCAGTCGTCTACCTACACACTCATTGCCGCCGCCAAAGCCGCCGAGCCGCTCATGACCAAGGGAGGAAGCATCGTAACACTCACGTATATTGGTGGTGTTCGGGTCGTGCCCAACTACAACACGGCGGGAATCGCCAAGGCCGCGCTGGAGTCTACGGTGCGCTACCTGGCCCACGATCTGGGGGCGCAAAATATCCGCGTGAATGCCATCTCCGCAGGCCCGATGAAAACTCTCTCGGCGATGGGAATCAAGGGCTTCCGCGATATTCTCAAGAGCATTGCCAGTGCCGCGCCGCTCCACCACAATACCGAGATCACCGAAGTGGGCGACACCTGCGCCTTCTTCGTCTCCGACTGGTCGCGTGGCACCACGGGCGATGTGCTCTATGTGGACTCCGGCTACCACATTTTAGGGATTCCAGACTATGGCAACAACTCCGAGGGCTAGTTTCCTCGCACTTGCGCTCCTGCTTGCCGGTTGTGGCGGCGGGGGTGGCGGCAGCGATCCGGGGGCAAGTTCCGTGGTGGCGGCGCGGGCGACTCTGGCGGTGGACTCCGTGCCCGAGGTGCTGGTGCAGTGGGCGGCACCGTTGGATATCGCCGCCCAGCGCATTGTGGAGTACCAGGTGTTTCGCAACAACGACCGGATCGGGGCCGTGGACAAAGACGGACGCAGCTTCCGAGACACCACGGCGACTGGGATATTCGCCTTCCAGGAGGCGAGTGGCACGACTTTAACGCCGCTCACGGGAAACCACTCCCCTGTTCGGACCGGCGGAACCGTTCGCTATCAGGTGCGCGTGCTCTTCCAGCGCATCGAGCCCAGCGGGGCGACTTCCTACGCGGAGACGAGTCTCAACACACCCGGCGTTGCCACGACGCCGCTGGTTCGTCCGAGCATCGCCAGTGTCACGCCACAATCGGTGGAGGCCCTGGTGCGCTTCCCCAAGCTTGATGGTGCGGATCAGTACCAAGTAGAGACCTCTGTTTTTTCGGACTTTCGCAGCAAAACCGTCCGTGGCCCTGTACTCGTCACGCGGGGCGAGGGACTCATCACCATCCCCTGGCCCGCGGACAGTGCGCCTGCCAGCACGGTCTATGCACGCGTCGGGGCCCGTGCCACCGGTGATGCGAGCCCACCTCTCACCACAGATGCCAACGGTGACGATTACCTCTACTCGGTCGCGCAAACGGTTGTGCGACCGTAATCACGACGCGGTATACTCTGGACAGGAAAGTCGCTATGCCTAGCTCACCAGATGAGACAGATAAAACACAACTAGAGGAAGTCCCTCAGCACCATCCTTTAGACGACATAATAGGAATTTTCAAGGATGAACCGCTCTGGGATGAGCTTATGGAGGAAATTCGAAAGAGCCGAGAGCGCGCTTCGCGAGTCTCCTCCCAACCAAGAACACGTCAGTCACCGGGGCGAGTTCCTGCGAAACCGTGATCCTTCTTGATACAGATACAGTCTCTCTCCTTCTGAGAACTCCAGAGAACTATCCCAATCTTGTGCGGCGAATTCGTAAGACTCCTGGAGACGACATTTACATCAGTGCCATTACCGTCGGAGAAATCATGGAAGGGGCATTGGCGTTAGTGCGTAAACTTCAACCTAAAGATCAAGAATCTGTAGGATATACATTGCTGGTAGAGTATTTTCAGTCGCTTAAAAAATTCGCAATTCTTCCCTATGACTCGAATGCAGAGACGCGCTTCCAGGAATTTCCGGACTTTTCTGAGATACCCGGACTTAAATTTGAGGACTGGACCGAGTAGACTCTGTGGCTTCATCTTCGTCCCTCACTCGTCTCTTTGGTAAAAATGGCCCACTCTCCAAACGCCTGCCTGGCTTTGCGCCCCGCGCTGAGCAGACGGCGCTGGCGGAGGCGATTGCCCTGGGGCTGACGGAGAGCCGTCCGTGTCTGGCTGAGGCGGGGACGGGTGTGGGCAAGAGTTTAGCCTACCTCGTGCCACTGCTGCGCTGGCTGGAAAAGACCGACGGGCGCGCCGTGATCTCCACCCACACGCTCGCGCTCCAGAGCCAGCTCATCGAGCGTGACATTCCCGCCGTGCTCGCCGCACTGGAATCCCCAATCGAGGCAGCGGTGCTCAAGGGCCGACAGAACTTTCTATGTTTTCAAGAACTGGAGATTGCATCGGGCGAGCTCTGGACGTTTGGCGATCCGACCTTCAAGAACATCCAGCGCTGGTCTAATGAGACAGACACCGGCGACGTGGCGGAACTGGATTTTTCCTACACAGGCTGGAGCGAGATCGCCGCGCACCCGGACACCTGCCGCCACCGGGAGTGCCGCCACTACGACAAGTGCTTTTACTACAAGGCCCGCAAAAACGCCGAGCAGTGTCGGCTCATCGTCGTCAACCATGCGCTTTTCTTCGCGGATCTACGCCTGCGCCGCCAGGCCCCCGACGGCCCGACGCTGCTTCCCACCTACGATGCCGTGGTCTTTGATGAGGCGCACCACGTAGACGATGTGGCGACCCGTGCTTTCGGGCTGGAGTGGGGCTCGCGCCGCGTACCGATCTTGCTGTCGCGCTGCAAGCGGCTCTCTCAGCTCAAGCCACAGCACCTTGCCGCCATTGACGCGATTCATCAGCGCCTTTTAGACCCGTATCTTGCGGCTCACAACTACGAAGGGTTTATGCACGAGGTGGACGCGCCACAGTTTCGCGAGCTGCGCGACGCCGTGACGGTCTCCTTGGACGCTCTTGCCAAAGACCTGATCAATATCGCGGAGACGACCACCAAGCCGCAGGAAAAAGAGAAGGCTGTCGGGCTGGCAAAGACGGCCACCCGCCTCTCGACGGAGCTTTCCGCGTTTCACACCGAGCCGCAAGATGACTCGTACTTTCTCTGGTACCACAACCGCCAGATGCGCGGCGGGGGAATGCTCACCACGCTCGTGCGCACTCCCTACGACATCGCTCCCACCCTGCAAGATGCGCTCTACTCACGTATCGAGCGGGTGAGTTTCGTCTCCGCCACGCTGGCCACCGGCGGCGGCTTCGAGAGCACAGCCAAGCGCCTGGGGTTAACCTCTCCCAAGGAGGAGGACGAAGACGACTTCCTTTCCTCTGATCCCCCCCCGCCCAGAGGGTACCCGGCGGGGGCATGGGGGGAAGTTCGGGCGATTCAGGTCATTCAGGGCTCGCCGTTTGACTACGAGAAAAACAGCCTGCTCTATGTTCCACGTCATCTCGGGCCACCGGCGAGCAGCGAGGAGTACGCGGAGCGGATGCTCTTTGAGGTGCAGACACTCGTGGGTCTCGCCAAAGGCCGAACCTTTGTGCTATTTACCTCGCACCGGATGTTATCTCTCGCCAAGGAGCGCCTGAAAGCGAGCTTCGACTACCCGATTTTCGCCCAGGGCGAGGCGCCCAATGCCCGGCTGGTGGAGAGCTTCACCAAAGCGGGTAACGGCGTTTTACTGGGTACCAGCAGCTTCTGGGAGGGCGTGGATGTGCCAGGCGACGCGCTCTCGCTGGTGATTTTAGACAAGCTCCCCTTCCCCACACCGGACTCACCGCCGCTGCGAGCACGAGAAGCGCGTATTAAGGCGTCGGGCGGCGATGCCTTCGCCGAGTTCAGTATGCCCACCACAGAGCTGCGCCTCAAACAAGGGGTGGGGCGCTTGCTGCGCACCACCACGGATCGCGGTGTCGTGGCCATTTTAGATGCCCGTCTCTGGAGCAAGTCCTACGGCAAAAAGCTCTTCGACGCGCTCCCCCCCTGCCCCCGAACCGATCAAATTGCCCAAGTGGAGCACTTCTTCGCAGCGTCGCCGGGTTGACATATCACACAAGCGGGTATACATTGTAGCTACTATGGTAAAAACGCGACTGGTGAAGATCGGGAATTCCCAGGGAATTCGAATTCCCAAACTGCTACTAGAGCAAACACAGCTTACCGATGAAGTGGAGCTGGAAGTGGAAGAGGGGAAGCTCATCGTCCGCTCCGTACGTCCCGCTCGCCAGGGCTGGGACGCGCAGTTTCGCGTCATGACGGAAGCCAGAGATGACACGCTTCTGGATGGTGAAGCGCTCACTCTTACTCGCTGGGAGACCGAAGAATGGAGTTGGTAGTCCGGCGCTTCGAGGTCTGGTTGGTCAACCTCGACCCGACCGTCGGCAGTGAGATTCAGAAAACCCGCCCCTGCCTGATCGTCTCCCCCGACGAGATGAACCGCAATATCGCCACCGTGATCATCGCCCCGATGACCACACGCGGCAAGAGCTACCCCACGCGCATCCCCTGCGAGTTCCAGGAAAAGTCCGGCCAAGTTGTTCTGGATCAGCTTCGCACCGTGGACAAAACCCGCCTCGTCAAGCATCTTGGCTCCGTTAGCGACGACGAACAACGCGCCGTCCTGCAAGCCCTGGTGGAGCTGTTTGCTGAGTAACCCACCATGAACAAGCCCATCATTGTTGGACTCGGGGAGGTGCTCTGGGACTTGCTGCCCCGTGGGAAGTTTCTCGGAGGTGCGCCCGCAAATTTTGCGTTCCATGCCAGCCAGCTCGGCGCGGAGAGTATCGTCGCCAGCGCCATTGGGCGCGACGACGACGGACGAGCGATTCAGGCGCAGCTCGCGGGGCTGGGGCTGGATACCCGCTACTTGCAGTGGAGTGATGCGCCCACTGGCACGGTCACTGCCACGCTAGATGCCGATGGCAAGGCGACCTACACTATTCATGAGGACACGGCTTGGGATGATTTTCGCGCCCACTCGGAGTGGGATGCGCTTGCAAAGCACACCGATGCGGTCTGTTTCGGGAGCCTGGCCCAACGCTCCCCGGAGTCCCGTGCAATCCTGCGCCGCTTCGTGCACATGACCCCCTCACACTGTCTGCGCCTCTTTGATATCAACCTGCGCCAGCACTACTTTGGACACGCGACAATCCACTTTTCTCTTCAGCTTGCCCACGTCTTCAAACTCAACGATGAAGAGCTGCCCGTGGTGGCCACTCTTCTGGCGCTTCCTGGCGACGAAGCAGAAACCATCACGGCGCTCTGGGAGCGCTACCCAACACTTCAGCTCGTCGCGCTCACGCGCGGCTCGTATGGGAGTACCCTCTTTACGCGGTTTCGTCGCTCAGATCACACCGGCTATCCGCTGGCTGCGGGTGTGGTTCCCGACACGGTCGGGGCGGGCGATGCGTTCACGGCGGCACTTGCCGTGGGGCTCCTGCGCTTTGAGAACCTCGACACGATCCACGAGAAAGCCAGCCGGATTGCGACCTTTGTCTGCTCCCAACCCGGCGCGACTCCCGCACATCCTGCTACGGAATCAGCCCTCGCACAAAGACATCCATGACATTGTTCGTGTCGCTCGTGACTAGTAGATTACTTGCGTAGGAAGCGAACATCACCGTCTTGCCGTCTGCGCTGATGGAGACTCCGCACGTGCTCAGCCCACCGCTGGAGCCATTGGCTGGCCCCGCCTTGCCCGTGATCGCATCGATTCCCTTGGACACCATGTAGGTTCTACCGGTGCTGATATCGCGCAGGAAGACATCCTCAAGGCCGTTGGTATCGGTGAACCCATTATTTGCTTTAATGACCAAGTTGTTTGCCAGAGACTGAAACGCGACCCGCATTCCGTTGGCGCTGATGCTAATGCCCCAGCCCTCGCTGTTGCCGCTGGCACCGGTGCCTTGGTTGCCCGAGGAGTCCACCGAGACCCGGATCGTGGTGTTGGTGAGCGTGTCGCGTACAAACACGTCGTCAAGATTGTTGCTATCGAAGTTGACGAAGTTATTGCGCGAGGCAAATGCCACGTAGCGACCATTCGCGCTCAGGGCCGAGCTGGAGCTGGTGCTCATGCCCTGGAGCCCACTCGTGGACTTGGAGACGAGTGTCGTGCTGGTTAGTGCCAGGTTACGGACAAAGACATCCCGAACAATACCATTGGTGTCACTTGCCACCAGATTCGAGGCGATCGAGGAGAAGCCCACGACATTGCCATCGGCGCTTATGGTGACCTGTACCAAACCACTCTCGCCATTGCCGTAGCCCCCGGTGGAGCTCACCGAAACCAGCGTGGTCGTTGCGGGCGCTCCCGGCGTCATATTCCGCACAAAAACCTGTGAGCCCACCGTCGGCGGGCTGCCCAC
>NZ_JAYUPA010000836.1:0-8998 GCF_043760365.1 Armatimonas sp. | reverse complement strand
CCTTCCCACCTTTGGCCGGAGGTGTCTTGGGCGAGGTTGGCGCGACCTTGATCGCGGGTTTGACTGGCTTATCGTCGAGGAAGCGAATGCTATTGATCGTTTTTTCAAAGTCCTTGACTGTTGACTCAAAGTCGGCATTCATTCCTGCAAAGAGCCAGATCATCCGGGTGTTTTTATAGACCATGTAGATGAGCCGCAGGCTGGCTTCCTCTTGAATTCCCAGGGACTGACTAACATCAAGCGAGGCCAAAACAGAGAGGGCATCCCGGCCCGCCACTTTGATTTTTACTTTCTTTTGGATGGCAATTCCAGGGATAATCTTGCTCATTCCTTCGATTTCACTATCACTAGGAAGCGCGTTATCGACTTGTTCCTCAAGCCCCGTTTTGGGTTTGGGCATGGTGATAAGAATAATGCCGCCCAGAAGTTTATAGGATAATACTGAACTATTTTTCTGACGCAACGAGCTATAACGCTCGATTGCAGGTGACTGCAGCGAGAGTACAACGGGATACACTTCGTCCTTGGGAGTACGGGTATAGCTAGAGGGTTTCACCAGCTTCATGCGAAATTCATCAAGAATAATCGTGTTTTCATTCTGTGCCCACACAGGGGAATGAAGGCTGACAAGTAGCGAGAGAGCAACAAGTACAGGAGAGAAATTCATAATCTATAATCCTTACAGGGAATTATACAGGTGTCATTGCATAGATTGCCATACCTGTACGCACTTAGCGCTGGACACGGCCCGAGCCGTCGCCTTTGAGGAGGGTTTCGACTTCGGAGAGCTTGATGTAGCTGAAGTCGCCGACAATGGAGTGCTTGAGGCAGCTTGCGGCAATGGCGAACTCGATGGCGTCTTGCGCGGATTTTCCGTTCACTAGTGAGTAGATCAGCCCCGCCGCGAAGGAGTCACCACCACCAACACGGTCCACAATATCAATGTCGTAGTGGCGTGAGAAATGCGCTTGATTTTCTGTAAATAGCATCCCCGACCAGCCGTTGCGGCTCGCGCTGTAAGACTCACGGAGCGTGATGGCGACTCCTTTTAAGTTCGGGAAACGCGCCACAAGCTTCTGAGCCACTTCGATGTAGCCGTCGTGTGAGAGAGCACCACTCGTGAGATTGGAGTCCGCCGCCTTGATCCCAAAGACCGTCTCGGCGTCTTCTTCGTTGGCGATGCACCAGTCCACGTAGGGCATCAGCTCGCCCATGACCTGCCCCGCCTTCTCGCTACTCCAGAGCTTCTTGCGGTAGTTGAGATCGCAGCTCACCGAGATCCCTTTTGCCTTCGCTGCCTTCGCGCCCGCAATCGCTGCCGCCGCCGCGCTGTCCGAGAGAGCTGGGGTAATTCCCGTGGTATGAAACGCTGTCGCGCCCTCAAAGATCTCGTCCCAGTTTAGTTCCTCAGGAGAAATCTCAGCAATAGCGCTATTGGCTCTGTCGTAGAGCACGGTGGAGGCACGCTGCGACGCGCCTTTCTCAACAAAATAAACTCCCATACGCTCACCGCCCCGCAGAATCTTGGTCGTGTCTACGCCCAAGCCGCGCACTTGGTTGATAAACCCTTGCGCCATATCGTTCTTGGGCAGCCGCGTCACAAAACGCGCATCGAGGCCAAGCTGGGCCAAGGAGACGGCGACATTGACTTCCGCGCCGCCGAAAGTCAGCTCAAGGGACGTGGCCTGGAGCAGGCGCAGATAACCAGGAGGGCAGAGGCGAAGCATGACTTCACCGAAAGTTACTACTCGTTGCATGGGGGTATTGTACTATAATCTCGGCGGTTTTCTGGGCCAATAGCGAGAGCTTGATCTCCAAACGCGCTATAATAGCCCCTGAGTATGAACGACTGGAAGAAATTTTTCGAGGCCATCGGGCCGGAGCGCTACTTAACCGAAGGGTTCACACAGCACACGCTAGCCGAGGTGGATTTTGTTTTAGATGCCTGTGAGTTGGCACCTGGAGGGCGAGTGCTAGACATGGGCTGTGGCCCCGGGCGGCACGCGCTGGAGCTGGCGCGGCGTGGGTTTCAGGTGACGGGGGTGGACTTCACGGAGAAGTTTATCCAGTTCGCGCAGGAGGGAGCGACGGCGGAGAGGCTAACGGAGCAAGCCGAGTTCGTGCTGGCTGATGCCCGTGATTTCGTCCGTCCTCTCGCCTACGATGCGGCGGTCTGTCTCTGTGAGGGCGCGTTTGCCCTACTCCAGACCGACGAAGACAATGTGCGGGTACTGCGCCATATCGCCGCGAGCCTCAAGCCGGGGGCACCGTTTCTTCTGACTACCCTCAATGGCTACCGGACGATTCGGCGGGCGGGGATTGAGACGACTCTTGATCCGCTGAACATGGTAGAAACCTGGCCCGGCGACGATTCCGGGGAGCTACGCGGGCGGCACTATATCGTCCCCGAGCTTGTCAAGATGCACGAGGCTGCGGGGCTGAGTGTCGAGCATGTCTGGGGAGGGACGGCAGGTCACTGGGCCCGCCGCCCCTTAGATTGGGACGAGATCGAGGTTATGTTTCTCTCTCGCAAGGGGTAGCGCTCGCCCAAGGAATTTTTAAAGATATGGAACAATTGCTTAAGCTCAAGCGTACTAATAACTAGCGCATGTCCTCCTTTTAACTGTCCATCGGACGTGATGGAAACCCGGCTCCTTTTTCAAGAGCCGGGTTTATTTTTGCCGGACTGGCATTTGTCAAAGATTGAGAAAAAATATTAAAATCTTGGAACAAGTAGGAAAGAGTGGCGTTAGAAGAGGCAAGTGAGCAGGAGCGCGCCCTCTTCACAGAATCTCAAACTCAATCCCAAGGATAACGGTTCCCATGAAAAAATATTTTGTACTCGCCGCGCTTGCGCTGGCTGCTTTCTCCCCGATTCGCCCTGCGTTTGCACAGGATAAGACTATTGTTGAGATCGCTGCGAGCAACGCGGATTTCTCGACCCTCGTTTCTCTGGTCAAGGCTGCGGGTCTCGCGGGGACGCTGAGCGGCGATGGCCCCTTTACCGTCTTTGCACCAACCAATGCGGCGTTCGCTAAAGTCCCGAAGAACATTCTGGACAAGCTAGGCAAGAATCCCGCAGCACTGAAGGCAGTTCTGACCTACCACGTGGTGGCGGGCAAGGTGATGGCGGCGGATGTGGTTAAGCTCAAGAGTGGCACCAAGGTCAAGACCGTGAACGGTGCTTCGATCACTGTGGGCACGAAGCATGGTGTGATGGTGGACAAGGCCAAAGTGGTCAAGACCGATATCGTCGGCAGCAATGGCGTGATCCATGTGATTGACAGCGTGATCCTGCCCAAGGGGCTCAAGCTCTAGAATGAAAGAAACGGCCCCGGGTAGCTTGCCCGGGACCGTTTTCTATTTTTGCTGTATAAGCCTTCTTCACGAATCGTGTCGGCGGCCTGAAAGGCCACCTCTGGGCCGCCTGCGGCGAAGCGGGCCGAGCCCGCAGAGATAGATCCGCGTCGCAAAGACGGAGCCTTTCAGGCCACGGCAAGGGGCACAATGCGATTCATGAAAAAGGCTCACGAACCTTTTTCATTTTTTGATGTACAATGGCTCCGGCGCTGCCCGCGCCTCCTCCCTCCACCGGGAAAGTACTTGTCGTGCAGGGCTCTCGCATTTCGATCAAACCTAAGGATTGAGCGGTCGCATATGGAGGGGTTGCGAGGAAAGCTCGAAACTGGAGGTTTGTATGACGCTCTCTGCACCTATCTATGTCCTCAAGCAACAGGCCAAAGTCCTGTCTCGCAAGGAAGGCATTCCGCTCGATCAAGCGTTGGATCGCATCGCGAGCCAAGAGGGGTTTAGCGCTTGGAGCTTGCTCTCTGCCAAGACAATGTCCAAGAAGCTCGTCTCTACTCTCTTCGCACAGCTACACCCGGGCGAGCTGGCACTGCTGGGCTCACGTCGTGGGCAAGGCAAGACACGCCTTAGCCTCGAACTGGCTATCCAGATAATGCGGCACGGCGGTAAAGCGGCGTTCTTTACCTTAGACTTTACCCCGACGGATGTCGCGGATTGCTTTAAGGCGCTGGGCGAGGATTTGGGCGCGTACCTTGATAGGTTTCTTTTGGATGACTCCGACCAAATCTGTGCGGAGTACATCATTTCCAAGCTGGCTTCTGCGCCTGTTAATACACTTGTGGTGGTGGATTACCTTCAGTTGCTGGATCAGAAACGTGAGAATCCCGATCTGACCTGCCAAGTTCAGCAGCTCCGAAGTTTCGCCAGAGAGCGTCAGTTGATCGTTCTATGCCTTTCTCAGATTAAGAGGAGCTACGATCCCGCGAGTCAACCCTGCCCTGGAATGAGCGACGTACGATTGCCGAATCCTCTGGATCTCAGCCTATTCGACAAGACGTGCTTCCTCAATCAAGACACGATGCAGATTGCCTGATCGGAAAAACGGCCCAGGGCAGTGCGCCCCGGGCCATTTTAATTTATTTCTTAAGAAGCGAGATCGCCTTCTCTAGCTGTGGATCTTTGCCCGCGAAGTAGTCGGGGGTGCTCCACGGAACAAGGTAGTCAGGCTTCTCACCGATGTTTTCCAGTGGTGTGCCATCGGTGCGCCACACTCCCTGGAAGGGCATGCGTGCGCCCGTGCCATCCACAAGAGAGAGACCAAAAGTCCAGATGACGTAACCTGGTGTCGGTTCCCCGACGAGCTTGGCAAGCCCCGTGGCGCGCATGCCGTAGGGGAACATCTCCGCATTGGAGAACGACGAGTCGCCCATGAGCACCACAATCGGTTTGTTCCAGGGCTGACGGCCCTCCAGAATGGGTGCGGGAACGACGTATCCACCGCGCGGTGAGTTGGTGGCGTAGGGCTTGAAGCGCAGCCAGGAGATCAGGGTGTCGCCGATATTGCCCCCGCCGTTCTCTCGAACATCAATGATCATCGCGTCCTTGCCCTCGGCATATTCGTAGAACTCACGGACAAAAGTGTCGCGGTTGGGGCCGCCCATACCGGAGATATGGACATAGCCCACTTTTCCGCCTGAGCCTTGTTCGACTTGCTTGGTACGCGCCTCGATCCGATTCCGGTAGTGCAGATCGCCCCACTCCCCGCCACTCACGGCTTTGTAGGTCACAGTGCGGGCTCCCTCGTGGCCCGGCTTGTCGTTCACTAGGAGGGTGAAGTCCCGCTCACCTTTGTCGTTGAGCACTTTGTAGAGATTCTCGTCGAGTGTTACGTCCACACCGTCTACGGCGACAATATACTCGCCGGGCTTGAGACGTGTTTTCTCGTAGCTACCGGGGGCACGCTTGGGAATGTCTTTCACACGGATGCCGGGGCCGGCATAGCCGTAGTCAAAGTACACACCCAACGATGCTGTATTAGGCCCAACAATGCTACTGGGAGCGGGATTCACCTCCGAGTGGCTGGATTCTAGCTCACCAAGCAGTAGGTTCCCCAGGTTGGACATCTCCTCGCGCGTGCCCACTCCCTCTAGCATCGGTTCGTAGAGTGCACGGAGGGCGACAAAGTCCCGGCCATGAAAATTTGGGTCGTAGAAGCGCGTGTTGTAGCTACGCCAGAGCTGTGTGAAGGCGGCCTGACGTTGTGCGCGAAGATTCTGGGTGTAGGTGGCGCTGAAGCCCACTAAGCTTGGCTGTGCACCTGGGACACGCGTTTTAAAAGTGAAGAGCTGGCCGCTTCGATTGAAGTAAGCCGTATCACCCACCGTATTAAGGCGCAGGTTACCGATTCCTCCCGTAGACGTGAGCTGCTTGACATCTTTCCCATCGTAGGAGGCTGACCAAAGATTGCCACCCGAGACAAAATAGAGTGTCCCGTCCGTATCCACGATCTGGAGATCTTCATCAGGGTAGGGGCCACTTAGCTTGCGCAACCGGTAGTGGATGTCCTCAAAGTCAATTGTGACCTGTACGGGGTCGCCCGACTTGACATACTTCAGCTCCAGCTCTGCGCCACGAGCCTCTTCTCGGGTAAGCGGCAGAGCCCAAAGCCCGCCACTGCCGTCACGATCGCTGGAGCTGAAGTAGAGATAGCGCCCGTCGGGAGACCAGACCGGCTCGCTGTGAAAAGCATTGAGGCGTGTAATATTTATCGGGTTGCTACCGTCGGCTTTTGTGATGTAGAGATTGGTTCCCCCCGACTCACGGCCACGGCGGGTGAAGGCCAACCAGCGCATGTCCGGCGACCAAGCGAACATATTCTGACTGTCACCTGCGATGGCCACGATACGCTTGGGGGGAGTCGAGAGATCACTGGGGCAGGTGTAGATCCCGGCACCCTCTTCCTCTTTTCCCTTGACCCAGAAGCTCAGGGTCTTGCCATCAGGAGATAGTGAGGGGCCGCTGGCATCCAGCTTGCCCGTCCAGACCGGCTTGATTGTCTTTGTGCCCACTTCCATCGCAAAGATACGCTCATTGCCGTTGCGGTCCGAGACAAAAAAGAGTGTCTTGCTGTCTTTGCTCCAGTTAAAGTCGTGGTCGGTGCCGGGATAGTCCGTCAGGCGTGTCGCTTGATCGGCATTGCGATTCTTGGCCTTATCCACCGGAATTGTCCAGATTTCGTCGCGTAGCAGAAACGCGAATGTCTTGCCATCGGGGCTGATCTTCGCTTCTGTCACTTCGGCATTGCTGATCACGACGCGCTGCTCGGTGTTGCTCTTATCATCGCCGCCACAGAGCAGTGTGACTTTTACGGGCGCTTTCGCCCCGGCTTTTAAGACATATAAATCGGTACCGTGCTCAAAGGCAATATCGCCGGACGTGCGCGCCACACTAGGAAAGCGTACAGCACTCCCCACAAACTGCGTGAGCTGCTTGGGCTTGCCGCCCTCTGAGGGAAATACCCAGAGGTTGGGTGTGCGTTTGGCATTGTCGTCTAGCTTGGGAGGTGTTTTTCCCAGCAGTGTCACGCTCGGGCTTTCCTCACCGTAGGTCACACAGACAATGCCCTTGCCATCGGGGAGAAACCGTGGGTAGAGGTGCTGGCGGCCATCATCGGCGAGGGGGACATTCTTTCCGCTCTTTGTGTCCAGCGTCCAGAGCTGCGCTGCGCCCGAGCCACTGTAGCGGGGGCGGGTCCAGGGAAAGCCATTGCGCTCGTAGGCGAGTTTATTGCCATCGGGTGAGAAAACCGGGCGGTTGAGGCTTTTGAAATCTTCGGCGAGCTTTGTGAAGCGCCGCGTCGCCAGATCCAGCGAGAAGATACTATCGCGGGGCGTGTCGCGCTGGCTCACAAACAGCAGGCTCTTGCCGTCGGGCGACCAGTCACTGGGTACTTCACGCCCACCCGCGAGGGTTAATTGACGCGGTGTCCCGCCCTCCGTGGGCACGACCCAGATATCGGGTGAGCCGGTGCGGTTGGACTGAAACGCGATCCACTTTCCATCCGGCGAGAACACGGGGTAGGCATCGTACTCCGCATGTGTCGTCACCTGGTAGGCCCGTCCGCCACTCGTCGCCGAGACCCAGATATCGCCGCGCCACACAAAAGCGAGCTTGGAGCCATCAGGCGAGAGCGCGGGCATCCGCGCTCCGACCACGGGTTTTTCCTCAGGAGCAGGGAGCTGGGCGAGCACTATAGTGCAGGGCGCAAAGCACAGAGCAAGAAAGAGCATCTTTTGCATGGAGAGAAGTATACCCTCACCAGGTACGATGCGTTTATGGAAATCTGAACTTAGCCATTTGGCCGCCCCGATAAACCGGGGCGTCTTATTGTCGCTACGCGACACGAAGGGCGTGCCGCCCATACTGAGTTTATTCGGTATGGCCCAGGCTAATCGCATATACTTAGTATAGATAAAACACTTATGATAAATCAGCTTCAGACTTTCTTAACCCAAGAAAGATGGAGCAAAAATGTCACGAATCGTCCAAGGTATACAGACCCATTTCAAAGAGCTACCCGAATTTCGGAAACGAAAAGTAAGGAAGCATCCGCTTATAAAAATCATATTTATTGCGCTTTGTGCGATGATTGCTGGAGCAGATACATTTACAGATATGGAAATATGGGCTCTCAAAAACAAAAAATGGCTTGAAGATAGAATTGATTTAACAGATGGAATACCTTCACACGATACACTGGGAAGATTTTTCGAATTGATTAATAATGTTTCTTTCTTCAAATGTTTCCTTGCATGGATATGTAGCATTACTGAAGGCACAGATATTTCCATTGATATTAATGACAATATAGAACATCAAGAACAAATTTGTATCGATGGAAAAATATCAAAAGCATCTTTTGATACGAATGCAGGGATTAAAGCTCTGCATCTTGTCAGAGCATGGGCGACGCAAACTCGAATGGTAATCGAACAACAAAGGGTGGAAGAAAAGAGTAATGAAATCACTGCTATACCCGAAATTTTAAAACGACTTGACCTACAGGGAGTGCTTGTTAGTATGGATGCTATGGGAACCCATAAAGAGATCGCCTCTCAGATAGTAAATCAAGGAGGAGATTACTTGCTTGTCTTGAAAGATAATCATCCTATGTTGTATGAAAGAGCGATAGATAATATTAAAGATTGGGAAGCTAAGAAATGGAAAATTCCTTTTCCTAAAACATTTGCAAAATCGATAGACAAGTCAAAAGGCTATACTGAAATACGACGGTGTTGGCTTGTCGAGAGTGCTGATTTTATCGATGTAGATAATGATTGGAAAAATTTGTTTGGTATAGCAATTGTTGAGCGAGAAAAGATAAAGAAAGGCAAGTCTATCAAAAGTCGTCGTTATTATTTGACGACTTTAAAATTAGCAAAAACGGTACTTAATGGCTCTCGTAACCACTGGGGTATAGAAAATGAGTGTCATTGGCTCTTGGATGTTCTGTTTTTAGAAGATATTAGTCGAATCCGTCAAGGTCATGCCGCTGAGAATATGTCGAGTTTACGCCAGATATGTTTGAGTCTTTTCCGTGCCGAAGTTAGTTCAAAACTTAGCCTTCGTGCCAAGCGCAAGATGGCTGGCTGGGATGTGAACTACATTTCTGACGTTTTAGCAGCGGGGA
>NZ_JAYUPA010000835.1:0-3161 GCF_043760365.1 Armatimonas sp. | reverse complement strand
GCTGATGCCAAAGTCGCGGAGCGCCCCATTGACGGTGTTGACAAAGGTCGGAACATCTCTGGCATGATCCACCTCGGTCTGGCGCTTTGCCAGGAAGGCGGGCCACTGCGTGAAGTCTATGCCGGGGACAAATGCCTGACGCTGGATCGTGTTTTGCATACTCAGGAGCACTTTATCTTTAGTCTCTGAGGAAACAGACTGGCCAAAGGCACTGGAAAGCGCCCCGAGGAGCACACCGGTTGTCAGTAGGCTACGAACCCGCATCTTAAGTACTTCCTTCCAGAATAGCTTCTGAAGCAGCACCCTTTTTAGGGTGCAGTGCGGCCTCCACAAAGAGGGGAGCCGCGATTTCCGCTGAGGACAGCAGCGTGTAGTTCTGCGAGACACGATGGATGCGCCGTGCCAGATCGGGATCGAAGCAGCGTAGCACCAGACGAACCGGGTTCTCCGGGCGGTAGTCCTCTACCAGCGTCTGTGCCATGAGCCCGATTTCCAGGTTCAAGGCATCGCTGGACGTGGCGGCTACCACCGCGCTTGCCCGTCGAAACCCCGCCTTCAATAGTGTCTCGGGCCGGGTTGCGTCCCCCAACAAAACCGGAACGCGGGTCGCCAGATCACGGAAGAGGGCATCCTCCAATGTCATGTCTATCACTACCACTCGCACATTCCGTGCCCGGAGGCGTTCCGCAATCGCAAATCCTACACTTCCCAGACCACAGAGAATAATATGCCCCCGGTAGCGCCGGATTGTCCGCTCCGCCCGCGCCTGCTGCGCCGCCCCAGAGAGAATATAGTTGGTCAGGAGCGACGAGAGCGTGGCAAGAAGTAAAACGCCACCGAACATCAGCACCATCCCAAATAACTTTACCGCTGCGGGCTCCTTCTGTAGGTTGAAATCGCCAAAGCCAACCGTGGTTAATATGGTCACGGTGAAGTAGGCCGCGTCCATGTAGCTCAGCCCGATATTCTGATGGAAGATCAGCACTCCCCCTAGAAAAAGCAGGCAGAGCAGCAAAAACAAGAGACTTAGATCCGGCTGCTTGGTATGTCGGAGCCGCTGCCTCCGTGCTCTGTGGCGTGTCGCGCTCGGCTCTGGGGGAGGGGCGAGGGCCGCCTCGGCGAAGTGAGACGCGGCGAGCAGTGACGGAACCAGGACATGCGTGAGATCAAAGTCCTGCTCGAGCCGTGAGGCAAGGCGCTCCTCGGAGTGGCGCATCACAATACACAGCTTGGGGTGCTGCCCCCGTACATCCAGAGCGGTCTCCAAATTCACTAGGTCATCGGATGTTGCCAAGATCAGCGCTCGTGCCTGGTCCAGCCGGGCGGCCTCACGCGTATCGGGGAAACGGAAATCACCTGTGATTAGCTCGGCCCCACGGTCTAGCGCTGCCACCCGCCGATCCTCCCGTGTCTCCGGGCTCGTAATGGCAATGACAGGGATTCCCTGCTCGCGCAACAGCTCCACAATGCGTAGCCCAAAGCGCCCTAGGCCACAGACCACGACATGATCGCTTAGCTCACCGGATAGAAAATCGGATCGAAAAGGGGTAGGCACAGCCTATTATAACAATTCTAGTGTGCATAGGAAATTTGGTATAGAAAATGCATAGGCAATTTCCATACGACTATGATGACAAAACGAATTGCTTTTGGCTGGAACGGCACACTTCTTCCTGAGGTCGCCGAGTTTCGCTGTGATCATCCGCAGGGCGTGCAGGCACTCCTGCTGAGCCACGGCTTGCGCTGTGGAGCGCTCGGGCTGATGCGCTCCCTCCAGCGCGATGGCTGGGAGATCTGGATCTACACGCTGGCAGATCTGCCCACACGCCGGGTGCGTCTCTTCTTCGCGCTCAATGGGATTCAGTTAGGGGGGATTGTTACGGGCCAGGAGCACCGGAGCGCCGTCCGGGCGGGTCGGGCACCGGTGGCAACTCTCAAACACGCTCCCGCGTTTGGCCTCACTCTGATCGCTGACGACAAAGAGGCCACGGCGCAGGCAGGGAGGCGCTATGGCTTTGAGACACTAATGGTCACGACCTGCCACAAAGACTGGACGGCTCTGATCCGTGAGCGTTGCCTTGAAGCTTCTCAGGGCAAAGACTCCCTCGCCGTGGCCGCCTAACTAAGCGTCACGAATCACCGTGGCGCTTGTGGAACTCCTCTAGCCGCCGCACGGTCTGCACGGACTGGCGGCGGCGCTGACAGGCTTGCTCCAGCTTCATCACCAGCAGCTCGAAGACATCCACACCGGGCATGTTCTTCTCAATGTAGTCGTAGGCCCCGCGCCGCATGCACTCCACGGCATTGGAGACATTTCCATAGGCCGTGAGCACAATCACCTCGGTGAAGACATCGCGTGCGACCGCCCCTTCCAGTATATGCATCCCCGAGTTGGGGTCGCCCATGTTCATGTCCGTGATAACAACATCGTAGGGATGCTCAACACTCTTGAGAGCGCTCAGCCCCTCACGCTCAGATCCCGCGGTCACTACGGCATAGCCCTCACGTTCCAGCCGTCGTGCCAGCGCTGCCCGTACCTCGTCTTCATCGTCTACAACCAGAACTCGAATCATCCTCATTTTCCTCCCTTTTTGAGCGGCAGCGCGATCTCAAAGCGTGCCCCCTGTCCCTCTGCGCCTGTCTCGACGATGCCGCCGTGGTGCGCCTCAATGATACCCTTTACAATCGCCAGCCCCAGGCCCATTCCGCGTGCCCGCGAAGTCACAAACGGGCGGAATATCCGCTCTTTTTCCGACTCAGGTATGCCGGGGCCGGTGTCCTCGAAGCTGAGGAGTGCGTAGTCACTCCGAGGCAGTGACAGGCGAGTGGGCAGGGGCTCCCGGCGCGAGACAATGCGTGTCGTCACTTTTAGAGTTCCTCCTCCCATTGCTTCCATAAATGTCACTGCGTTTTCAATCAGCTCTGAGAACGCCCGCTTCAGTTTCGCTCCATCCGCGACCACGGGAAGAATCTTGGCGGTGTAGCTGCCCTCCAGAACCACCGTGCTCCGCTTGGGGAAAGTCTCTCCCAGCGCAGCTTGCGTCAGCTCGTTGAGATCTCCGGGTGTTGGGGCCAAATTGCCCGCGCGCACAAAGTCTCGGAACTCCGCTAGCAGCTCCTCCAGTCGGAAGATGCCTCGCTTCATGCCCTCAACGAGCGGG
>NZ_JAYUPA010000834.1:0-9001 GCF_043760365.1 Armatimonas sp. | reverse complement strand
ATTCTATCGCGTCGTTGCGGGCGGCTTCGTAGACGGCGACGATCTGTCGGGCCATCTCGCTGGGGGTGGGGTGGAGCGGGCTCTGGCGGGCGGCGCAGGCAAACGCCTGGAGACGGCTTGGATCCGTGAGGAGCGACGCGGCGGCGGGGCCGATTTGCTCTGGGGCGACAACGAGGGCATCTATCCCATCGCGGACGAACTCCGGGGCACCGCCGCCGTTCGCGACGATGCAGGGGAGGCCGTAGCTCTGCGCTTCCGAGAGCACAACACCCTGCGTATCGGTGAGGCTAGGGAAGACAAAGAGAGTCGCGGTGGCGAAGATCGGGGGAAGGTCTATGCGGGGGACGAACCCGGCAAAGCGTACCCGGTGGGCGAGCTGTCGGGTCTCGACTTTGGCTTTCAGCTCCTCCAGCGCAGGTCCGCCTCCGACAAGCAATATAATGGCGTCGTCGGGCCAGTGCGCCAGGCCGTCGAAGAGCGCCTCAATATTTTTCTCTTTGGCAAGCCGTCCCACGTAGAGCAGCACGGGAGCCCCCTCGGGAAGCCGGTAGCGCTCCCGCACGGTAGCGCATTCCGCAGGCAGAACGGGGCGTAGTGGCGGGATGCCCGTTGGTACGACGGAAATCTTGTCCTCCGAAACTCCTAATCGCACGAGGATCTCCCCGGTGGCGCGTGAGGGGACGATCACTCGGGTACAGTCGCCCTCGTAGTAGAGGCGCAGGTGCCGTGAGAGCCACCAGTGGCTCAGAGCAGGCGGGAGCGGGCGGACATAGTGCGTGTACTCGTGGTAGAGCGTGTGAAATGTTGAGACAAGGGGCACGCCCAGCTGGCGGGCAAGGCGGCGGCCATGCATCCCCATTCCAAATGGCTGCTGGGTATGCACCACATCCAGGGGAAGATTGCGTAGCGCCATTGGCTGCCCCAGGAGCGGAGAGTGGGCAAAGGGGTTCTCCGGGTTCCAGGGCGAGACCCAGGAGGGGAGCCGACGTACGGTGATTTCGTTGCTGTCCGCGTAGCCCGGATAGCGCGGTGCCAGAACAACGGGCTCGTGGCCGTCTGCGATGAGCTCCAGAGCAAGTGTCTTCACCGACGTCGAAACCCCGTTGATCACGGGCTCGTAGCTTTCGGTGAACAGTCCAACACGCATCGTCGGTACTATTGTACCCCGAGTTCTCGGGCTTAGGCGGCGCGTGCCAGAGGCACAGGCAGAGGTAAGA
Organism: Armatimonas sp.; assembly: GCF_043760365.1. Taxonomy (GTDB): domain Bacteria; phylum Armatimonadota; class Armatimonadia; order Armatimonadales; family Armatimonadaceae; genus Armatimonas. Next base: position 7,784 of record NZ_JAYUPA010000834.1, on the reverse strand, counting down.
TGAGCTGCTCGACAGGCACTGGACGGGCAAAATAGAATCCCTGCAAGCCATCGCAACCGAGCTCCGTTAGAAGCGCTGCCTCTGAGGCACTCTCCACCCCCTCGCCCACCACCGCCATGTTCAGGGCATGGCCCATCGCGATAACACCACGGACAATGGCGGCATCGTTGGAGGTACGTTCCAGGTTATGGACAAAGAGGCGGTCAATCTTAAGGGCATCTATTTGGTAGCTGCGGAGCGCGACCAGCGAGGAAAAACCCGTGCCAAAGTCATCTAGCTCCAGCCAGATTCCTTGGTCTTTCAGAGCATTGAGCGTTCGTTCTGCGGACTTTCCGTGCTTGAGTAGCGCCGTCTCCGTGAGCTCGAAACCAATCAGATCAGGACGAGCCCCGGAGCAACGTAGCGCGGACTGCACACGCTGCTGGAGGTCGGGCTGGAGGAGCTGTCGTGCGGAGACATTGATTGAGACGCGTAGAGGAATCCCCGCTTGCTCCCAGGCACGTGCCTGATTGCAGGCGGTGTGCATCACCCAGTCACCGAGGGGCAGGATCAGCCCAGTTTCCTCGGCCAGGGGGATGAACTCACCCGGGGGGATCATGCCTCGCTCCGGGTGATTCCAGCGGATGAGCGCCTCAACACCAACGGGCTGGTGGCTACGAGAGTCCACTTTGAGTTGGTAGTGCAGTGTGAAAGCCTGCTGCTCGACCGCACGGCGCAGGTCGGACTCCAGTTGGACTTTGTGGGCAAGATTTCGCGCGAGGGCGGGATCGAAGCGCCGAATGCCACCGGCCTGCTCCTCTTTGGCACGATGTAGCGCAATATCGGCATACTTCAAGAGGGTATGGGCATCCTGTGCGTGGCTGGGATAGTCGCTGATACCCACGGTAAAAGAGGGGAGGTACTCGTAGTTATTCAACGTGACGGGGCGGGTAAGCGCACGCCGTAGCTTCTTGATGATCTCCTCCGCTTGCCGGGCAGTGGTCTCGGGGAGCAGCACCGTGAACTCATCGCCCCCCATCCTGTAGATACCCGCCCCGACTGCTTTTTGCATTCTTTCCGCAATGATTTTCAGAAGATGGTCGCCAAATGAGTGTCCGAGTGAGTCGTTGACTTGCTTGAACCGATCGAGGTCGAGAAAGAGCAGAGTTAGCGATGTTGCGCTTTTTCGTGCCTGCTCCAGCTTTTCCGCCACGTCCTGCGTGAATCGGTGGCGGTTGGGAAGCCCTGTGAGTGCATCGTGGCTGGCCTGATAGCGAATGATTGTCTCTGATTCGGAGCGCTCGATGGCAACACCTGCGAGATAGGCTGCCGTGGCCAGAAGCTCTCTCGCCCAGCTTGTGGGCAAGTGGGGGTATCGGTGATAGATTGCAAATGTCCCGACGGGTTTTCCCTCGTTGGTTAGAATGGGGTGTGACCAGCAGGAGCGAAGTCCGTGGGTATCCACTGCCAGCTCCACAAACTCCGTCCAGAGTGGGTCCGTGGAGATATCGCGGACGAAAACAGGCTTTTTGCCCGTAATCGCCGCGCCACAGGAGCCGCGATCGGGCGCGACACTAACTCCATGGATGGCGTCTCGGTAGCCCTGGGGCAGGTGTGGAGCGCTCAGATCCATCAGCGTATTGGAGTGGGCATTGTAGCCCAGGATACAGGTGAGTGCGTCGGGGAGTAGCTCCTGGATGAGCAGATTGAGGGTATCCAGAGTCTTACCTAGTGGCTGGTGCTCCGCGATCATCTTCAGAACACGTGTCTGGCCTACCTGGAACGTTGCTTTGCGCTCGTGTTCGCTGACATTGCTCAGAGTGCCCACTGCGTGCCACCCGCTGTCGGGAAACACCAGATGCGCCTCCTCATGGAGCCAGTGCCACTGGCCAGCAAGATCGCGTACCCGAAATGTATGGCTTAACAGCGACTGGTGGGTCTGTGTGGCGTGTCGCCAGGTATTCTCCCGGTAGCTACGATCTTGCGGGTGAATCGCTTTCTGAAGCGCCTCGCCATAGCTGGAGCGTAGGGAGTATTGCAGAGGCAGAAGGCTCTGCGCAGCCTCCAGTGACAGCGGCTCCATCCCCGATGCAGTTGCCACAAAGGCAAAGGAGTGGGTGGTGAGGAGAAGGCGTTCTAACAGCACGCTCTGTCGTGTAGGGACTTGAGCGTCGGTTGGGAAGTGCGGAAAACTAGTCTGCATTCATTCGTCTCTCCCTATATCATCGTCATTTAGGGAGAGGGAATGCAGACTGATAAAACTACGGGGCTTTTCCTTTCGTTACTCGTCGTCGGTTCTGTGGGGCGGCGTGGGCGATACGGGCGGTGTGGGAGGAGTCGGCGGGGCGGGCGGCGCAGGGGGAGCGGGTGGGGCCTCACGGAGCCAGTCGGGGAGGTGCTCGCGGATGACGGATCCAATATCCTTGAGCTTTCCCAGCTCCTCCATCGCGATATGACTGCTGTGCTCACCGTGTCTGCCCACCATGATCTTGACCCCCTTGTTTTTTACTTTTCCCGGGGATCCCTCCTCGTCTTCTTCGTCCAGATACCCACGCAGCAAGCGGCTCGCCACACCGAGCCGGTCAAAGCTGGCGTCGCTGGGTAGGGGAGCGAACATCCCCTGGAGCTCGACCCCGTGGGTCTGGAGTACCGCTAGAGTATCGTTGTAGATTCGAACGGCCTCGGTGGCTCCGTCTTTCCGGAACGCGCCGGTGAGACTCGCGTGCTCGGCGAGAGAGTAGAGCTCGCCGATCATGCGCCGGACTCTCCGGATCTCCTTAGCCCGCTTCTCGATGGTCGGGTCTGTTTCTATCGGAATGGTTTCTTCAGTCATAGTTGTTCCTCTTCTTGTTCTTGAAAGGCGATACTCTGCCGTAGCATTTGCCGCGCCCGGTAGAGACGGCCCCGGACGGTTGCTTCCGGTACCGAGAGATACGCGGCGATGCGGGCGACGCTCCAGTCTTCGTAGGCGGCGAGATAGAGCACTTCTTGTTGGTCTTCCGGGAGCCTCTGGAGCGCCTGGAAGATCACTTCCTGCTCGATTCGCGCCACCCAGTCCGGCAGGACAGTAAGCTCGGCGCTGGCACTCTTAACCAGTGCTTCGAGATCGTCCGTGGCGGTACAGCGCCGCTCACGACGGAGAGTCTTGAGTGCGAGATTACGGGCGATGGCGCGTAGCCAGCCCCCCATCGCCCCCGGAGCGTCCAGAGAGGGCAGAGCGCAGAACGCCGCAAGAAAAGTTTCCTGGGCGACCTCCTCAGCCACCGCCCTGCTTCTGACAATCTGCTCCGCCGCTAGGGTGATGGGGCCACGATAGCGGCGAATCAGCTCGTCAAAGGCTGGAAACGATCCTAGCGTGGCAAGTACCACCAGCTCTTCGTCGTCTTGATTTTCCAGGGAAGCGTGCATCGTCGTCAGTAAAGAGTAACAACCCGTTCACTTCGTCACGCGGTAGCGCAAATTATTTTCGCAGCCTGGTCAGCGGCGGCTCAGAATCCGCACTTCGTGCGGGGCGAGGTTGAGGTTGGTCTTGCCGCCGCGTGTCGTGACGCCTGTTGATTTGGGAAGAATCCCTGCGGGGGTCTGTCCGTGCAGCTCGACGGCTTGCCAGTTTCCGGGCGCGAGTTTTTCCAGTGTGGCTTGCTGGCGCACCCCGGTCTTGTTGATGACAATCACGCTCGTTCCAATCCCATAGGCATCTACGGGCGTGATGAGTGCGGCGCTACGGACGCTGACGTGACGAAATGCTTTGCCGGTGAGTGGCTGGAGCGCCTTGAGAACACGGCTGGCATGGCCCGGCCCCATATCAAACGTGGCACTGTGAACTCCGGCGAGGGCGGCGTACTTGAGACAGTCGGCGGCCCAGGCGGCACCCATCGGACTGGCGTTGCGCGGCTCGGGCGTAGGGCGTGGGTGCGTGAGCGTGAGGGCAATGTGATGGATCTCTATCGGTTTACCCGGTGCGAACTGCCGCGCGGACTCGGCGAGTTCCGTGAGGACGGGCACATTTTCCCAGCACGTGTCGTCGTCGTAGAGGTGCTCGACAGGGAAGTAGGCAAACGCGATACTCGGGGCGGCTTTGGCTTTCTCTCGTTCATGGTTGATCCCGTGAAACCAGTTGCGCTCGCCCGTGCTGCCCGTGCGAATCTCGGGAAGGACACGACCTGGCACGACATCGCCTACGGTTAGGAGTGTTCCCTGAACGGGTTTTACAGGGGGCGTACTGCCCGTCAGTGCAATGGTCACTGTCTGCATGTGCGCGTCGCCTTTCTTCAGCTCCGGGTAGGCGTAGGGCATTATGGCGTAGGCCTTAAAACTAGAGTCGGCGAAGTTGCGCTGGTCTTCCATGGAGAAGAGCCCATCGCCCGTGGCGCTGACCTTGACATTGCCGTAGCGCAGCTCATGGAAGTTCTCCTCGAAGGTCAGGGGAGCATTGACGAAAATGGGGAATGTGCCGGAGCGTGGCCCGTCTTTTCCCGCCAGCTCGTACTTCTGTCCACAGACCGTTGGCGTCCCAAAGAGCACACAGATCCCGATCCGGTTGGTGGAAAAATCCCGCGTCGGAGCCCCCGTCACCGAGAAGGTGATCGTGCCATCGCGCTTGCCCTCGATCTTGCCAGACCACGCATAGCCACCGTCGGAGTCGAAGCCCGCTGCGCCCCGCTCACAGATTGCCTCCAAGGTGATGGTGAAGGTATCGGGTGTTTGTGCAATGTCGCAGCGGGTGAGCTTGGGCACCAGTGTGTCCCAGGTCTTGGTGCGCACCGCAAAAAATACCCGGCGCACCAGCTCCGTGTCGCCTAGCTTGATATAGCGCAGCTCGCCGTCGGCGAACTTGCAACGAAGTGGCCCCGCCTGTAATTCTTTTTCCATGGTGTTTAATGCATCGCCATGACGCCACCGTCAATGTCGTAGGCGGCGCCGGTGACAAAGCTGGCCTCATCGGAGCAGAGATACGCGACGAGTGCGGCGATCTCGGCGGGCTGGCCCATGCGGCCCATGGGCTGCGCGGCGGAGAGGACGGCGAGCTGCTCTGCCTCTTTTCCCGGGTAGTTTTTCGTGAGATAGGCATCCACAAAAGGCGTGTGCACCCGTGCCGGGCACACGGCGTTGCAGCGAATCTTATTGTTCACAAAGTCTTTGGCGATGCAGCGGGTCATGGCGAGAACCGCGCCTTTCGTGGCGGAGTAGGCGAAGCGCTCGGCCAGTGCGGTCTCGGCGGCGATGGAGCAGATATTGACGATACTGCCGCCGTTGCCGCTGGCTTTCATGCGGCGCACCGCTTCCTGGCAGCACAGAAACAGACCGCGCGCATTGACCCCCATCAGGCGGTCAAAGTCCGCCGGGGTGGTCTTGAGAATATCCCCCACGAACCCGATCCCCGCCGAGCAGACAAGCAAGTCCAGCGGGCCGTGCTCGTCGGCCTTTGCGAAAGCCCGTGCCACGGAGTCCGGTTCGGAGACATCGCAGGGCAGATCCGCGTGGTCGTTGAGATCGAGCACCAGAACACGGGCTCCTTGCGCCTTGAGCGTCTGCGCAATCGCCGCCCCAATTCCACTTGCGCCCCCGGTGACTAAAGCCCGTTTTCCATCAAGACGAAACATTATGCCGCCTCCACGGAGTTGGTCAGCACGCCAATTCCCTCAATCTCGATCTCGCAGACATCGCCGGGCACGAGCCAGCGCCTCGGCGTGCGTCCCATCCCGACACCTTCGGGGGTGCCCGTGAGGATCACCGTGCCCGGCAGGAGCGTGAAGTTTTTCGAGAGCGACGAGATTATCTCACGCACATCGAAGATCATGTCAAATGTATTGGAGTTTTGCAGCGTCTCTCCGTTCACCCGTGTCTGGATTTGGAGATCATTGGGATCGGGAATCTCCTCAGCCGTCACGAGCACGGGGCCGAGCGGGCAGAACGTGTCGAAGCTCTTACCGCGTGCCCATTGCTTATCGTAGCGCAACTGCCAGTCGCGGGCGGAGACATCGTTGGCACACGTGTAGCCGAGCACATAGTCCAGTGCGTCGTCTTCGCTGACATTCTTGGCGGTCTTTCCGATTACCACGGCCAGCTCGCACTCGTAGTCCAGCTCCTCGGTGGTTCGGGGGTGAATTATGGCATCGCCCGGGTTTGAGAGAGTAGTGGTCGGCTTGATAAAGAGGAGGGGGCGGTCAGGGACAGCCATGCCACTCTCCTCAGCGTGGCGCTTGTAGTTCAGCCCGATACATAAAATATTGGGCGGCTCAATCGGAGCAAGAAGCTTCGCGACCGAGAGCAGCTCTTTGGTCGGGGTGAGGCCCGTAAATAAATTACCATCGAGCGCGGTGGCTGTGGTAAAAGTGTTGTCGGTGGGAGTTCCCAGGCGGATATTGCCCGCGTGGTCTACAAATCGAATGATCTTCATACTATGGGGATTATACCCGCACGATCTGCCGCACCGTCGTATCGGCAAACCCCGGCACAGGCGGCAAGTTCCCCGGCTCCGTCCGTTGCGGCGACGCCATCCACGCCCCCACCCCGTTGCCGTGGGTGGTCACGCGATGACTTCCAGCCCCTTGTGCTTGACCAGCGAGAGGAGCTTCAGCGACGCGCCCGAGGGGGATTTCTCGCCGCGCTCCCACTGGCTCACCAGGCTTACGGTGACATTCAAATACCTGGCAAAGACGGCTTGGCTGATATGCTCACGCTGACGTAGCTCACGAATTTCCTCAGCGGACAGGCGAGCCACAGGAGTAAGGCACAGCGCATCGAAGCGGCGCATCGTCTGCTTGTCCATGAGCTGAACCTCGTGGAGGTCCGAGGCCGTTTCGTGGAGGGCGGCGAGAATGCTGCTTTTATAGGTCTGATCTGTCTTGCTCATGCTGGATTCTCCATTTCCGCTGGCGAGGGGCAAACGACCTCAGTAGCTTATCGGCCAGTAAGCGGAACGCTGAAAGCTTATCGTCTTGGTCATGTTGGTCATGTTAATTACACATGCGCCAGCAGTGTTCCAGCAGGTAACGAGAATTCCCGGCAGACTGCCTGCCAGGTCGTTACTCCTAGAAGACACTGCCTAATTTCCTCGCACTCTGTGTTGCTTCGGTGCGGAAAGCTGGTAGCGAGGGTGCTTGGGACAAGAGAATTCTTGATAGCCTGTTTCCAATGTTGTGGGACATCGCCACACTCGCCATCACTTTCAACGATAAACAAGCCAAATACGCGGCGCTTACCTCTTTGCTCCCATGCTGCGTCAATATGCCGCCAGATTTGATGTCGCCCTTCTAGCCATTTGGTTGATGTTGTGGGGCCAGCTTCTGTACGTTTCCCCTCAATTACAATGAGAGCATCCGGGGTTTCAATGACTGCATCCGGGTAAGTACGACCTTCAAAAATATACCAAGCACGATCCCGATTTTCTGTACGGAGAAGGGTCAACGCTTCTTCGACTTTTTCTGGGTTGCCGTTAAGTAACAACTCCCGCTCCGGGCTACTGAGAGCATTTTGTTTTAGATGCTTGGGATGACGTATAAGCCAAGATAGTAGACTTACAGGAGGATGAAGCCCTAGCTCCTTAGTACCCCAATATCCTTTTAGAAACTTAAGGTCAAGATTTTTATCAACACCAAAGCTCGTAAGCTCTAAAAGTTGTAGAACCCAATTGTCACTCCTTTTGGCTAGCTCATCAAAGACTGGAGAGACACGTGTTTTTGAAGAATCAAATTGACCACCAGGCATTATTTACTCCATTTCCTTTAGTTATTCCAACCCCGGCAAACTTGCGAGAAGCGCGTGTCCTTCGGAGAGGCGGTTTAGGACGGCTTTTCGGTAGC